>JADGCO010000015.1:0-18354 GCA_015228935.1 Magnetococcales bacterium
GAAATCATCTCAAAAGCAGCTCGAAAAATGGGAAAAGCTGCGAAGATGGGTCAAGGGTTGGAACAGGTTTTGATCAATATAATTATCAATGCTTTGGAATCTCTTCCAGATCGCAGTCGTTCCGTTTCTGTTTCAGTTCATATTTATGAAGAACTGAATAATTCCATGGCAGCCATTTTGATCAGTGATCATGGTCGTGGCATCAGGAATGATATTATCAATAAAATTTTTCAGCCATTCTTTTCCACCAAAACGGATCAGGGTGGTACGGGTCTTGGTCTGGCCATCTCAAGAAAAATAATTGAATCCCATGGCGGAAAAATTCACATCAAGTCGAGTTTTGGTTTTGGAACCATTGTGACCGTCTTGTTGCCGATCCGATCCCGCATGAAGTTTTGATTCAACTGTCTGATCCACGAAAACAAAATATTATTGAAAGTGGTTGGGGGAGTCTGAGGGGGAGGCTTCGCCTGCCCCCTCAGCGGGGGTCTGGGGGCAGCGCCCCCAGGAAAAACGGGCTGAACGGTTACGTTCACTGTTTCTGTCATGCAATTTTATGTATCATTTTTATTGTATTTCTGAGTTCAATCAAATGATCACGAAGCTGTTTGGATCGATCTTTCAACCAATTCAATTTTATAAAAACGTCTTTACTGTGTTCAATGACATCCATTTGCTGATATTTTTGTAAATCATCCCGAATATTGTCAATTTCATTCATGATTTGTTTAACAACCTTGTCCCCTCCCATGGATTTCCAGACTTGATAATCCATGTCTCCACCAACCAGGCCCATTTTTATTTCCAGTAACAACCGATCAACACACATGCATGATTCGTTGACTTCGTCGGCATACAGTTTTTTCTGCTGATGTAAAAACTCAGCTTCATCAATAAAATCCGAGGTGTTTTTAATTAAATTGACGATCATGATAAGTTGTTCTGACAATGAATAAATACGCGGACTCTTGTAATACAAAGGCGTATATAAGCTTGTATTATTGATATATAATTGTATATGGCTATTATAATCTATTCCGGCACCGGTAACCATTTTTGCTTCTTCAATAATTTCATCCAAAATTTTAGTATAGTGAAGTATAGCCGACTTCCATGGGCTGATCCATGATGAATCAAACATTTCAATCTTTTTCATAATATCTTTTAAATAATCATTTTTCAGCAACGGGATTATTGTTAATATATTTAAAATATCTTCCATACAGTCACTGACAGTTGATTGATCTTTGGAATTTTTATTGGCAGAAAGCTCGCAATAATTTTGAATAAATATTTTGCGGGACCATGGAAGTATTTCTTTATCATGAGAAAATGTCGAGAAAAAAACCAAATAAACAAATTTTGATATTGGATAATAAATATAATAGATCAGAAAATACATAAAATGTCCCTTGAATTTTTGCAACACATGGTTGTTCATATTATTTGTATTTGTATGACATGTGCCGACCGGATTTATTGTATCACATTCCCATATCTTTAAAATTCCAGCAGAGTTGCAATATGAACATAACCCGGTTTTTTTTGTTTTGTTGGTAATTGACTTGACGAAATTATCATTGCCATTTTTCAGATCGAATTGATCCCGGGGGGCCAGTTCTTTGTAGGCCAAATTGAGAGTCATTTCAAAATCCCGTTGGATCGTGGATTTTAATTTTCTACTGGTGATCGCTTCCATGAAATTCAATTTTTTGAATAATGGTACCGTGCAAGATCGTTTCAAATTTCTGTCAAATCTTTCTTGACCTTTTTTCATGCTCAGCAGGAGTTGATTTCCCAATTGAATAAATGATATTTTGTCGGGGTTTTTATTCCATTGCAATTCCGGATACAAGATTCCCAAAAATCCACATTCGTCACGATCCATGGCTTCTCGAATACGATCCATGGCGAGATCAAGAGCAAGGACACCGTATAAAATTTTCTTGCGTATTACAGGTCTGAAAAGGTGTAAAAACCAGATTTTCGAATTGACGAAAAAATTTGTATCCACTTCACCATATTTCAGTTCGAAACTTAAGTGTCCCAGCCATATGAATACGGCGTCCTGTATCAATAATTTTGAAGGTCTGGGCAACCAACTTAAAAGAGAAACCCATATTTCTTTTTTTTCAAAAAAATCATTGATATTTTGGACAAATTCATCCGACAATTTTGAAAACACGGACGATTTTATCTTAATTGCTTTTCCATCCTCTCTGGCTGTCTTTATTATTGAACGGGAAAAAAATAATATTTCTCCAAAATTAAATAGAATAGAAAAAAATATTGCAAATAGTATGATAAAGCCGGCCAGAACCACCCCATATTGATCTACCAGAATCCGATTCAAGTCCGTGGTATTCTTGTGAACGACCACGGCATGGGTATTTTTTTTGATCGAATTCGTCCTTTCGGCAAAATAGGATGTTTCTTGATCGACGAACCGGGTAGCGAGGCCATGGTAATTGGCATGGATGGAAACAAAGGTCAGCACGACAGCCAGGAAAACCCAGCGTGGTTTCATTTTGAACAAATGGACCAGGCCGCCCCAAAATTGTTCTTTTTCGGCAATTTCCTGCAACAGACGGCTTTTGAAATCAAGAACGACCAGGGAAAGAAAAAAACCGACGACCATGCCGATCACTTGACGGGAAGTTTCCCCGGAAATTTCGACAGACAAGGTTGCCAAAATATTCTGAAATGCAGAGGTCTGAAAAAATTCATGAACACCATGAAACGTTGCCCATGACGACAGAATAAAAAAAACGACGGACAGAAAAGGTTTGATATGAAATTTAGAAGAGACCGCACTTGTTCCACGCCCACAAAATTCCGAAACAGTGCCTTTGACAATGTCCTTGAATGTTCCATGTGCGGCTTGCATGTTGAGTTGAAAAACCATTTGTGTCAGTATGAAGAACGGATTGTCGATGATGTTTCCTTCATCCCCGCTATTCAATGAACTTTCAAAAACCGAGAGCTGATCAAGGAGAGGCGTTCTGACTTCATTCACTTGTGTCGGATCGGCTTCTGCAATTGAAAGTCTCTCTTCTGTGACCTTGTCGCGCAGCACGGCGACGGCTTGCAGGGTTTCGGACCACTTTTCTTGTGCATGGAGAAAAAATTCCTGATAGCTTTCCATGCAGGAGATGTGATCCCTGTTTTGAATTGGCAAAAGGCAAATCAGATCGTCTGGATTGACCTCATGGGAGAACAGATTGACGACCATACGACCATAAACGACCAATGGACGTGACATCGGACTTCCATTTTCCTTGTTGGGTAATGTCACATCCTGGCCAATCATGTCTGAACCGATTCATCCAAACTGGACACAGCAAATGAATACAAAACACCCTGTTACGCAGGGACCCGTTTCAGTATTTCCAGGAAGGGTTTTTCATCATGTTGATTCAAAAAAAAAGTCTTTTTATTGCAGGACTTGTTTTGGCACAGACATCTTTGTTGCCCGTCGATCTGTCTTTCAAATTGCAAGACCTCCAATCCGCCACACTCCGGACACCGAATATCCACGACGATGTTTGAAATATTATTTTGGGCCAATGGAAAATTTCCACTGACTCCATTATACAGACCGTACTCGGTCATTGTTGGATCGTTGCAACAGGGAACCCGATGTTCCGAATCGGAACCATGCCCATGATTGCTTTGATCCAAAATTTGTCTCTTGTTCTTTTGTTCTCCTTCTGGTTGAAAATGCTGGATTGAATATAAATATTCAGTTGCGTACAAGTTTCCTCGTCCGGAATAACCCATATGGTGATCTTGGCCGGAACCCGTGGGTGCCATATCCTTTTTGCAGCATATGTCACAAACTTCAATATACTCTCTGCAATCGCACCTGACAAAACTGACCAGATTTTCCAGTTTCAGAATCAAAAAAATCTTTGCTGCGTTGGCACTGATATTTCTTATTGAAAAAGTGAAATTTCTCTCTTTCGAAAGTTGATGCAAACGTAAAATCAGGCCAGCCGATTGGCTGCAAAAACCGTTGGCATTGGAGAGGTCAATCAACAAATGAAAATCAATTTTCGACTTGTAATCATTGACCGCTTTCAGGATGGAGCCATGCTCCATGAAATCGAAACTGTCACCGGAAAAAATCAGTAATGTATTGTTTTTTTTAAAAAATTTTTGAATCATGTCGTGATCCTCGGGTAGATTCTCGCCATTTGATTTGAAAAGTCCATCGGCAACAGAACTTGAGCAAGAAACGGACCGGACATGAATATTGAAAATAAACACAGCAATATTATTGTGTTATCTGCTTCCAGGTGGCAAGGTGGGGGGTAAAAACAGATGTACCATAACTTCAGATGGCAGGTCATGCCATGGCGGCAGAATATAAATTAATTTAATAAAATACAATGCTTTACGCAATGTGTACCATTTTGATTCGCATGAGAAGAGACGGTACATGCCATTCAATTCATGCAGCAAAAAAAATTATCAATGCCCTCCCAGATACGCCTGTCGCACATGCGGATCCGCCAGGAGTGCTGCCGAGGTTCCTTCCATCTGGATTTGACCATTGACCAGGACATAACCTCGATTTGCAAATTGCAATGCCTGATTGGCATTTTGCTCCACCAGGAAAATGGTGGTTCCTTCGGCGGCGATCTGGCGCAAGGCAGCAAAGACCTGGCGGATCAACAACGGAGCCAGGCCCAGACTGGGCTCATCGAGCAGCAACAGACGGGGCCGGCTCATCAGGGCGCGACCGATGGCGAGCATTTGTTGTTCACCGCCCGACAGGGTTCCGGCTCGTTGGTGACGACGTTCTTGAAGACGCGGGAAAAGGGTATGGACATGCTCCAGGAGAGCAGCCTGCAAGTTGCTCCCTCCGGGTTGCGGCACCTCGTTGACCAGGGCTGTGGTACCCAGAATCAAATTTTCTTCCACGGTCATGGTTGGAAAAACCCGGCGTCCCTCCGGTACCTGGGCAATGCCCAAACGGGCAATGCGATGTGTGGGGATGTGGGCAATCTCTTTTCCGGCAAACACAATCCGTCCCGACAGGGCACGGGGCTGGCCGAACAGGGTCATGAGCAGGGTGGATTTGCCGGCACCGTTGGCCCCGATCAGGGTGACGATCTCCCCCTGGTCGATATGCAGCGACACGTCATGCAGGACCTGCACGGCTCCATAAGCGGCATGGACGTTTTCCAGGACCAGGAGGGATTCGGTCGTGCTGGCGGCGGTCGGTTTCATGGCCGGAACGCACCTGGTCGGGCCACTTCCGGATCGATGATCAACGGAAGGCGTCCCTGGTCTACAGCCCTGGTGGAGGATGGTGCGGGAGAATGGGGAGGAGGGGAGAAGGTTTTTGTCGTGGACGTGCTTCCGGATGGCTCCGCCACTCCCAGATAGGCCTCCAGAACGGCGGGGTGATTCTGGACAAAGTCCGGTGTGCCGTTGGCAATCACCTCGCCATGGTCCAGGACCACCACATGATCGGAAATGTTCATGACCAGGTTCATGTCGTGTTCGATGAGCAGCACGGTCAAATCGTGATGGTCTCGCAAACGGAGAATCATCTGGCTGAGGGCCTGGGTTTCCATGGGATTGAGGCCGGCAGCGGGTTCATCCAGGCACAGCAGGACGGGGTCGGTGCAGAGGGCACGGACAATCTCCAGACGTCGTTGTTGACCATAGGGCAGCTCGCCGGCCAGGCGATTGGCATCATCCAGCATGCCGAACAGGTTGAGCCAGCCCATGGCCCGGTCCAGGGCCGCCGACTCCGCGCACAGATAGCCACGGGTACGAAACACACCGGCCCACACGTTACGGTCCACGAGTTGGTGTTGGGCCACCAGGAGATTTTCCATGACGGTCATCTCCCGGAACAGGCGCACATTCTGAAAGGTGCGGGCCACCCCGGAACGCACCACCTGATGGGTCCCGGCCGTCAATCCGTCGAAGAGGCGGCGTGTCAGGGCAAGGGGATTGACCGAGCCCCGAAAACGCGAGGCAGAACCCATTTTTTGGCCCAGATCGACCACACCATCTTCCCGATGCAGGTGAATCTTTCCCGCCGAAGCCGCATAGAAACCGGTCAGGCAGTTGAAGACGGTGGTTTTGCCGGCCCCGTTGGGACCGATCATGGCGGTGATCGAACCACGCGGCACCTGAAAACTCACCTGCTGCAAGGCGGTCACGCCGCCAAAGCGCATGGTCAAATCCTGGACGGTAAGAAGATCGCTCATGGTCGATGGCTGCTGTTGGACCGTTTCCACGGCAAGATGGGTTCATGAATCCCGATTTTTGGGTACAACCCGGATGTCCAGGGCGACGTTTTCTTCCAGGGCCACCTGGGAACTTTCCAGTTTGACGACCAGGGTCGGCTGGCGTTGCAACAGACGAATCTCCGTACCGGGAACAAATCCCATGTTCAGCAGGCGGTTCATGCGGGTTTCATCGGCACAGTTCAGATGGACGATCCGCGCCGCGCTGCCCACGCGCAGGTGATTGAGTGAAATCACCGTGGTTTCGACGGATTGGCGGGATTCCCTGCAACACTCTCCTTCCGGAATGCTGGAGCCGTGCGGACAGGTGCGCGGATGTCCCAGGAGGGTGCAGATGGCTGTTTCCAGCTCCGGTGCCAGGACATGTTCGTATTCGCAGGCGGCTTTTTCGGTATCCTGGGCATTTTTTCCCAGCACATCGACAATCAGCCGTTCTGCCAGACGATGCCGGCGGACCAGACCCCGCGCCATTTTCCGCCCGTATTCCGACAGGATGATCCGGGTTCCCTCGATACGCAAGAGGCCGTTGCCGGAAAATTCTTGCAGATACTCTTCATAGATTGGATCGGGGGCATGTTTCTGGAGGGTGGTCACGGTCAGTTCGTGTCGTTCTTCCAGTCGCCAGAGCATTTCCATCAATTCGTCCCGGCGGTGTTCCTTTTCCAGCCGCATGTTCATTCTCCGTCAGCGTTTACCGAAGTATTTTTTGTGAATTTTCTATAAATTCACTAAGAGGCTGTCAAAAAACTTGTTAATTTCAAAAAAAACGAGTGAAAAACTGGGATGGACTTTTTTCAATCCTTGAAAATCAAACATGCAGACGCAGTACCTGATTGACCAGGCCGCCAACCAGGACGGCAATGACGATAATGGCCAGATTCATGGCCACGGCCCAGCGCAGTCCCACTTCCTTGACCATCATCACCGTATTGGAGATACAGGGGATGAACAAGGTGATCACCACGAGGCCCACAATGATCTGCACGTTGGAGAGAAGTCCCGATTCGGCCAGATTCTTGAAATAGATCGCGCCCACCTCCCGTCGCGACAGGACCATGATGAAGGTTTCTGTCACCTGATCCGGCAGGGAGAGAAAGCCGGTCGTGATGGGGCGCAGGAGCCATTTGATACCCTGCAACAGACCGGTCTTTTCCAGCGTGAACATCAGGCCGGCGGCCACGATGAACAACGGAAAGGCCTCCAGCAAAAACCATTTGATCCGATGGTAGGTTTTCAACAACGTGTTGCGCCAGGAAGGCCACTGAAAGGGGGGAAGTTCCAGGATGAACTCCGTCTTTCTTCCGGTTTTGATCACCCGGTTCAACACGAGACTGCAAACGATATTGACACCTCCCACCGTACCGATGAACACGAGCAGGGACCAAAACGGTGCCACGGCGAGGATTGCAAAAATGATTCCCATTTGCACGGCACAGGGCATGCCCAGGGCGATCATGAAGGTGGTGACCAGGCGCTCCTTGCGGGTTTCGAGCATGCGGCAGGTGAGGGTTGCCATGGTGTTGCAGCCGGCTCCCAGCACGAGGGGCAGGACGGATTTTCCGGTCAGGCCAAAGGGCTTCAGGGAACGATTGGCCAACACGCTCAATTGCGGCAGGTATCCAATATCTTCCAATAAATTCAATATGAAAAAAAAGACCAGCAAAATCGGGACAACGGTCATCAGGGCATTGAAGGCCCCCATGGTCAGGAGACCATACTGGCCGGTCAGCAGGTCATGGGCGAAGGGGTGGGTGATGAGGGCGTCGATTCTTTGAGTCAGGGGGGTAAAGATCCAGGCTTCAAGGATGGTGGCCAAAGCGGGTGCCAGAACACCAACGCCCTTGAAAATCACCCACAACACGGCCAGAAAAATGGGCCATCCCCATATGGGATGCCGGGAGTAGTGTGCCAGGCGTTGCGATGTTTCGGTCAGGGCCAGACGGGATCGTTCCTGCGAGGTGCGACTGATCGTATCGGCCCAGCTTTCCCATGCGTTGAAGGCCAGCGTGCGCAGTTTGTTGATGCCATGGCGTTCTTCCAGATGCTGCGCCATGGCGGTCATCTTGTCCGTGCCCACCTCCCACCAGTGTGCGGCAAAATAGTCGCGCACCGTCGCATTGCCCAGCAGATATTGCAGCAACAAGGCAGGAGGGGGAGGGGGACCATCCGGCGGGAAAAGCGCTTCCAGTTCCCGACGCCCCTCTTCCAGAATGGTGGGCAGGGCAATTTGTTTGTTGGAAACGACCGGCTGCGCCAGGGCTGCGATCACCTCGTCGATGCCAATCTTTTCGGCGACCACCGTCTCCACGACCGGTATCCCGATTTTTTTGGAAAGTTGCCGGGCATTTACGACCAGGCCGTTTCTGCCGGCCTCGTCAACCTTGTTGAGACAAAACAGGGTGGGAATGTTCAATTCCAGAATCTGGGCCAACAGCACCAGGCTTTGTTTCAGGCGGGTGGCATCACCACAAAACAGAATCCGGTCCGGGGCTTCCGTGACCAGGACCCGCACCGTTCTTTCCTGGTCGGCGGAAAAAGTGATCAGGGAGGTGATCCCCGGGGTATCCAGGAGTTCAACATCCTGTTTTCCCAGAACAGCCCGTTTCCGATCAATCCGGACCGTTGTTTGTGAATAGTTGGCAACGATGGCATAGGATTTGGTCAAGGCATTGAAAAGCGCACTCTTGCCTGCATTGGAGAGACCCACGATGGCAACGGTCAAAAGACGTTGGGTCGAGCAGACCAACGTGCCCGTTGCCTCATCGACGGCGCAATGCGTCTTTCCCAATGGCTTCCCTCCCTTATTGAGAATCATTCTCTTTTGCGCGACCAATTAAGAACCACTTTCAGCGGGGTGTCAAGACCATTTTCCCGGGCAGGCTTTCGGTGATTTGCATTGATTTTTCAAATTCTTAATATTCATAACAAACTGATGTTGATGGCCATTCTCCAGGATTTTGGTCAGTTGCCGACCGAAGGCAAAATTCTTTACCGAATCTTGACTTGAAAATCCAAAAAAATTTCGTAGAATGCCTCGTTCACTGCGGGTGTTTTTTCCGTGGGCCGAATCTGCTCCATTTCTTCCAGCATTTTGCTGCTTGTCGTGAACGACACGAACTGATAGAGGATTATGCGCGTGAAACGATTGTTACTTTTTGGTGCAGGAATGCTGCTTTTGCCTGCCATAGGTTCAGCCGCTGATGGTCTGGTCGCATCCCAGGCCGTGATTCACACGGTCTTGGGGGTTCCCATCGATTTTATCCTGTTTGCGTTGGTCCTGTTGGGCGTGGCGACGCAACCGGATCGGACTTTCCAGGTGGCGATGACGGGTCTGGTGGTCGTCCTGGGTTACAAGCTGTTCATTGCCGGTTTCAGGGGTGGACCGGGACTGACCGGTTTGAAACACCACATGATGCATGAGTGGGTAACCCTGGCCAATCTGCTTTGTTTGTTACTGGGTTTTTCTTTGCTGGCCAATCATTTTGAGAAAAGTGGCGTGCCGGAAGTTCTGCCCAGATATCTGCCCAAGGGGTGGAAAGGTGGTTTTGTTCTGTTGCTTCTGGTGTGTGTCATCTCCAGTTTTCTGGACAACATTGCAGCCGCGTTGATCGGTGGAACCATTGCCCGCATCGTTTTTCGTGGCAAGGTTCACATTGGATATCTGGCTGGTATTGTGGCGGCATCGAATGCGGGAGGTGCCGGAAGTGTCGTCGGTGACACGACCACGACCATGATGTGGATTGCCGGTATTTCACCCCTGCAAGTTCTCCATGCCTATGTGGCGGCCATTCCTGCCGTGTTCATCTGCGGTATTCCGGCTGCCATCCAACAAGAGGGTTATTCTCCCCTGGCCCTGCCTGATAACCAGCACGGCAAGTTGGATTCTGGCCGGTTTTTCGTGGTCTTTTTTGTTCTGATCATGGCCATCGTTGCCAACTACGTTGCCAATGTAGTCGTCGTGGGATTGGCGGATCGGATACCGATTATCGGCATGGCGGTGTGGGCTGCGCTTCTCGTGATGATCCCGGTGCGCAAGCCGGAGTGGTCGCTTGTTCCGGGCAACCTGAAAGGGACTTTCTTTCTCCTGGCCTTGGTCATGACGGCATCTCTCATGCCGGTCGAAGAACTTCCCCGTGCATCCTGGCAAACCGCCTTGGGTCTGGGATTCCTCTCCTCGGTGTTTGACAACATTCCCTTGACGGCACTCGGTATTGCTCAGGGTGGCTTCGATTGGGGCATGTTGGCCTATTGCGTGGGTTTCGGAGGATCCATGATCTGGTTTGGCTCCTCTGCCGGTGTGGGTCTTTCCAACATGTATCCTGAGGCCAAATCCACCTGGGGCTGGATCAAAAACGGTTGGCATGTGACCGTGGCTTACACCATCGGGTTTTTCATCCTGTTGAGTACGTTGGGTTGGCAACCTAGTGAAAAAGGTCACAAAACCGACATATCAACCGCAATCCAGATGCAGGATCCTGCTGCCGGGGTGCAGATTCCCGTTGCCAAAACGGCTCCTGCATCGCAAAAATAGTGGGGTTTGGAAAAAATTAAAAAAAAAAGAGTCTGGAGGATTTTCATCTTCCAGACTCTTTTTTTTGTCAATGTGATCGTATTCAAACCGGGACAGATCAACTCTCTGGAGGATATTTATTGACCAGCGTCTGAAGGGCATGGCGCGGAATTTTGCTGCCATACTCTTTCCGCATTTTGGATAACTCTTCCTTCAACCATTTGGGTACACGACACCAGCGTTGTGCATTATCCGGTTTATGAAACCGCGTTCTGCCATCACTCGCGTGGGGATTGTACAGGCCGTTGGGCGAAATGTCTTTTATGTTGTTCAGGACGGATGCGGGGATGATTTCCTTGGTGTCGCCGGTTGGACAGTCAATTTTTCCGCAGACGACATCCTCGACGGTCAGGTTGAATTCGGAAGCGATCTCCATAAAGCGGGCAAGACACTCTTCCCGGCTTGTTTTGGCTTTTTCTGATTTGGCACTGTTGGCAATGTTGATCAGTTCCTCGATGTCTTTCAGAGACATGGTGCTGAAATCTGGTTTCATGCGGCTCTCCCTCCAGAGTCGGAAATTGTGATAACCGGACCATTGTAAACAAAATTTTTAAGGATGCACCTGGAAAATTTTCTGTTCGATGTGCGTTTGCAGAGATTTTCACTCTTGACTGGATAGACGATAAGGTGCATCGCCGTTGTGACAAGGATGGCACGACCTTGGACAAGGTGATGATCATCAGTAAATTGTTTGCTGGAAAGGTGATGTCATTAAGTTGAAATGTTTGAAGGAGAGGGACGGATGTCCTGTGGAAAGCGAACCGGCCCCAAAAAAAAGCGGCACCCGAAGGGTGCCGCGATCTGGATTGCCGGCAATTTTATTGTGTGACGTATTTTTTGATCAACCGGCGTAGCTGCACTGGCTGGCTGCGGTCCGGGTATCCATGTTGCGACCCCGGTTGGTATGGTCATCGATTTCTGCGGCGCTGCCGATCATGCGTCCGAACAGGAAGGTCGTAAAGGCGGCGCCTTCCATGGTGGCATCGCTGATCTGGCCGTCGATGAAGGGTTTCCACAACATTTTCAACAGGAGGATGGCAATCAGGGCATCCACGTTGACGCAGTAGACGTTTTTGCTGACGCCTGCCTTGAACAGCGCCTGGACCAGTTTGTGGTAGAAGTCATGGAAAATGTTGTACTCATTGCGTTTGTTGAACAGATCCGCCACGAACACTTCCCGGGGGTCGTAGTTGACATCCTTGCCCTTGAAGATGGGGTGGTTGACGCAGGGAATCTTGCCGTAGTTCAGATTGCCTTCGGCCTTGGCCTTTTTCTTGTAGGAACCATAAGCCCTGGCTTGTTCCATGGCCATTTCGTCCAGATTCAGGCCATGGTTGGGGTTGGCCGGGTCTTGCAGGCCGCTCTTGCGGAAGCAGTCGAGCAGGAAGGAGATGGCTTCGTAGCCGTTGCCGCCATGGGCATAGCCGGTGTGGGTCAGGAAGCCGATGTAGCCTTTGTTGACCTGGATCCGATCCTGCATTTCCGGGCCATCGGCACTGACGGCTCCCTTGGCACCCTGGGCCGAAATGGTTCCGGGTCCATTGGTGGTGATCAAGCCCAACAATACCGAGAACGAGTACAATTCGCTGTCGCTGGGGCGATGATCGAACAGGGCGAGGAAGGCGGTTTCGGTAAAGCTCCAGTTGCGCATCAATTCGCCGACATCCACGCCGCTGAAGTTGCGTTGATCGGGTTGGCGGGATTGCGGCACGGTACACCCCACCAGGGTGCTGAAAACGATGAAGTGCCAGGGCATGTTGTTCAGGGTGATCAGGGAGAGACGCTTGTGCAACAGGGGGACCCAGGCCAGATGACAGGTGACGGCGGCCAGAATGGTCAAGTCTGTGGGTTGGGTGCCGTTGCGTTCGGCGATGGCGCGGACAAAATCGACGAAGACCGAGCCGGTTCCCCGGGCTTCCATGGCCTGCAACATTTCCTGGACGCGACGATCCTGCCGGTTGGTCGGGACGAATATTTCGCGCAGGGCGGGGTTGTTGTTGGCTTGTTCCAGTTGGGGACCAAAATCAAAGCCACGTTGACCGGGATTTTCCAGGTTGGTGTTGCCGAACAGATCGACGAGTGCCTTGACGGCATCCCGCGCTCCCTGCACTTCCCGGGGCCCGATCAGGGCCAAGGCTGCTGTAAGAACCGTGTTGGGGCTGTTGCCGGCGGCGCGTGCTGCGTCGGCGGCGGCCAGGCTGATGGTGCCGCTTTGATTGACAAAGGCATTCAGCACGACATTGGTCAGGGCGCGGCCCGTGGCATCCGGATATTCCCGGATCAGGGCGAGGACCAGGTTTTCTTCCAGGGTTTTGGTGGAGGCATCCAGAATACTCAGGCCATGGATTTTGCTGACCTGGGTCTGGGCATCCATGCGGGATGCCCCTGAACAATCCTTCATGTTCTGGCGGGGGAAGACGGTTCCCACCTGCCGGGTCAGGACTTCGATCTGTTGATCGTAGGGGGCCATGGCCCGGACGATGGGGATATCGAGTTCCTTGGGCAGCTCCAGGCCCTGATTGTTGCCGAACCAGGGTTTCAGCTCCAGGGTGCCACGGGGCGGAAAGTCGGGTCCGACACCATGTTGCGCCATGACATCGGTGAGGGCCATGGGAATGTGGGCAATGTTGGTGACCACGGCACCTTCGGGCGAAAACACCCGGTTTTCCGGTGTGTAGATGTCCTTGACGCCCAGTTTGTCCATGAACCACCGTTCTTTGGCGGCGGCGTCGTCTCCGGAGCCGGCGATGGCACCGGCATGGCCACAGGCCCGGCTCAGTTTGGCTTTCCAGCGGCCCACGATGCAGGCCACGACCGGCTTTTTGAAGGAGAGGTCGATTTCGTAGTAACCGCCTGGTTCGATGTACATCACCGCTGCCTGGGTACGATAGTCATTGTGGAAGGCGTAGGTGAATTCCGGGGCGGCGAAGTGGATGTAGACATCCTTGCCCGAAGAGAGGGAGACTGTGGTCCCCCAACCGCCGGTCAGCAGGTAGGTGGCGATGGTGGTGGTGAAATTTCCGGAGTTGGAGTAGATGGCGATGGAGCCTGGGACCAGGGACTCTTCCGGGGCATTGCCACCCAGGGCACCGCCGATGCGGACATGCTGGTGGGCATCGGCCACACCGAGACAGTTGGCACCGAACACATCCACGCCGCGCTGCTGGCAATATTGCCGGATCATGCGCGAGTGGGCCACCGGGACTTTTTCGGTGAGGATGACGATTTTTTTCAGTTCCGGATTGACGCGCACGGCTTCGATGACCGAGTCGCGCACCCCGGAGGGGGGAACGTAGACCACGGCCACATTGAAGCGATGACCGGCTTCCAGGGCTTCCAGGACGTTGTGATAGACCGGAATGTTGCCCATGGCGGTTTTCATCACTTCACCGCCACGGCCAGGCATGGTACCGCATACGACGTTGCCGCCGGAGTAGACATGGCTGGTGGGGGTGACCGTGCGGCTTTCGCCCCCGAGTATGTTCAACACACACACCCGATCTTCCCGGGTGGCAATGCCCATCAGAGAGTGAATCCCGACATAGTAGGGAAACTTGATCTCTCCCTTGGCCTGCATGTAGTTGTAGCCTTTGTTCAATTCAAAATTGAGCTGCTGGTTCATGGCAAACCTCTATCCCCTGCGTGAACTCCCCGGTTGGGGGAAATGCTCCGGTCAATTGGCGATTCCCAGTTTACGGGCGATTTGTTGCCGTCCGCCCTTGGACATCCACACATCCACGGCCTGGGCAAAGTTCACCACCTCGCTCATGGCCGAGTCGTGCCCGAACATGCGGTAGGGGAGACCCAACCCGTCCAGGGTGTCACGCAGATAGCCAAGGCCACGAACCAGGTTGGGGCCGCCACGTCCGACCACCACGAACAGCGGTTGCGGGCCATGGGTGCTGAAATATTCCCGCAACCCGTCGGCCATGGCCCGGAAGGTTTCATAGATATCCGTGTTGTTGGCCTTGCCGCCGATCAGGAACAGCACGTTGGTCTGCTTGATCCAGTGGCGATACGTGATGCGGCTGATGTCCAGCATTTTGCTGTAGGGGGGATTGCCACCAAAGTCGGATGAAATGGTGGCGCTGTCGCCCAGCAGTTCCGTCACCAGGGCGTTGGCACCGCCGCCGAAGGTCATGGCGGTGATCGTGCCGTGCGGGTTCATCACAAACACGTCCGATTGTCCCTGATAGGTCCGCAACTGGTTGACTTCCAGTTCAAACGGTGACAAGTCCGTCTGGAACAAATCCTTGGAGAGACCCAGGCGGTCTACATTGGGATCGTCGCCATCGAAGGCGGCCTTGAAGTCGCAGGCCACCGGGGTCAGACGCCCCTTGCTGTCTTCCATCATGCGGATGGGATTCAGCTCCAGGGTGGTCATGCCGTAGTGGTGGAACAGGTCCCACAGCTTGGGCAGATTCTGCACCAGCGGGCTGATGATTTCGGCAGGGGCATTCAGCTTGTTCAAGGCGTTGTTGACGATGAATCCCTTGAAACCGGTCAGGGGATCAAAAGGCACCGAGGCGATTTGATCCTTGGGCAGTTCTTCGATGTCCATGCCGCCGTGATGCGTGATGGTCATGGTGGGTGCCCGGAATTGTGTATTGTCGGTCAGGGAAAAATAAACCTCATGTTTGCAGGGAATGAAGCTTTCGAAGGTGACTCCTTCGGCTTTGGCAACCGTATTCCGCACCCGGTGTTCTGCAAAATAGAGGCGCTCTTTTTCTTTCATGGCCGTGGCAACATCTGTGGCCTTGCCGATCAATCCGGCCTTGCCTTTTTTGCCGATGCCACCTTTGAAGATTGGTTTGACCAGAACGCCACCGAATTCGTCGATGACGGCCTGGATCTCTTCCTTGGTCGCTTCCGGCCCGAGGATTTTTGCTGTCGGAAACCCTACATATTTCAGCAGTTTGGCTCCCAAACTCATGCCTGTTATCTGCATCGTCAACCCCTCGCTCAGAACGTGGACGACTGACACTCATTCGCCCTGATTCAACCCAAACTCGCTCGATTGTACCAATATTTTTTTTATCAACAACGGAAAATTGCCAAGATTTCTTAACCTGGCCAAGCTTGGCTGCGGTCAAGGGAGTCGGAACCACACAAAAAAACGGACAAGCCGCCCATGCTGCTTGTCCGTTTTTTCTTTTTTTATTCCGGAATCATGACCCCACCGGCAGATGTCATGGTTTTCTGACGTATGCCGTGGCGGGAGCGACGGGGCTCGAACCCGCGACCTCCGACGTGACAGGCCGGCGCTCTAACCAACTGAGCTACGCCCCCGCATGTGCAACGCTCGCCAGGGTGACCTGTTTTCTGGCGAGAGTCAATTCTCGACGCGATACAATTCAGCATCTTTGCGTCGGGAGGCACCATAAGCCTCCTGTTCCGGCATGTCAACCCTTGCTGTCACCTGAAATGGAATCATCCGGTTTGATCCTGGATGCGAGGTGTTGACGGCCTGAAACCTGTACCGGTTTCAGGCATTCTCCAGCGCAGCCACTTTGGTTTGCAGGGCATTTTCCTTGGCTTCCACCTTGGCGATCATTTCCTGATGGAACTCTTTTAATTTCCGGGCCAGTTCCGGGTTGGTCAGGGCCAGGATGCGCACGGTGAACAGGGCGGCGTTCTGGGCACCGGCCTGACCGATGGCCATGGTGGCTACGGGAATGCCACCCGGCATTTGCACGGTGGCCAGCAGGGCATCCATTCCTTGCAGGGAGGTTGCGGAGAGGGGCACACCGATGACCGGCAGTGGTGTCAGGGAGGCCACCACGCCGGCCAGATGGGCGGCGGCACCGGCCCCGACGATCATGGCCTTGAGACCGCGTTCGGCGGCGGTGACGGCATAATCATGGGTACGGGCCGGGGTTCGATGGGCCGAGGTGACCGTCACCTCGCTGGGAATTCCGAATTTTTTAAGAATTTTGACCGCTTCCTGCATGACTTCCCAGTCCGAATCGGATCCCATCAGGATTCCAACCAGTGGCTGTTTTGGCATGATCGACTCCTTGTCTTTTGTTGATGTGATGGTGCGATCATCGGTCTTGATCATCGATTCGGCCATTCTTTCTGTCCAAACCCCGTTACGTTTTTCATTTGTTTGATGGCGCGATGGCCGATATCCCGTCGGAAATGGACATCCTGCCAATGGACAAGATTGACAGCCGCATAGGCATGCTGTTGTGCTGTTGCCGGGTCGGACCCCAGGGCCGTCACGCCCAGGACCCGGCCTCCCTGGGTGACAATTTGGGCATTCTGCTGCCGGGTTCCGGCATGAAACACCATGGTATCTGGCAGTTGGGCCGCCTGTTCCAGGCCGGTGACGGGCAGACCCTTGCGATAGGAGCCGGGATAACCACCTGCCGTCATGACCACACAGAGGGCCGTGCGGGGATCCCAGGTGATGGTCATGTCCCGCAGTGAACCCCGGGCGGCGGCTTCCAGGAGTGGGACCAGGTCGGATTGCAGGCGCATCAGGAGGGGTTGGGTTTCGGGGTCGCCAAAACGGGCATTGAATTCCAATACCCGCAGGGTCTCTCCGTCGATCATCAGGCCGGCATACAGGACACCGCGATAAGGACGGCCTTCGGCGGCCATGGCCCGCACCGTGGGGAGCATGACCTGTTCCATGGCCAGGTCATGCAGACGGGGTGTCAACACCGGGGCCGGGGAGTAGGCCCCCATGCCGCCGGTATTGGGTCCCGTATCGCCATCTCCCACGGCCTTGTGGTCCTGCGACCCGGCCAGGGGCAGCACGGTCTCCCCATCCACCAGGGCCATGAAGGAGGCCTCTTCACCAGCCAGAAAATCCTCCACGACCACCTCATTGCCCGCTTCGCCAAACTCCCGGATCACCATGATCCGTTCGACGGCAGCCACCGCATCGGCCACCGTGGGGCAGACAATGGCCCCCTTGCCGGCGGCCAGCCCGGAGGCCTTGACCACCATGGGTGCGGAACGTTGCCGAACGTGCGCCAGGGCCGTGGCCGAATCGGTAAAGAGACGATAGGCCGCCGTGGGGATGTCATACCTGGCAAACAAATCCTTCATGAAGGCCTTGGATCCTTCGATGGCGGCGGCGGCCCGGCTGGGGCCGAACACGGCCAGGCCGGCAGCCTGGAACAGATCCACGATGCCCAATACCAGGGGGGCTTCGGGTCCCACGACGGTCAGATCGATTTTTTCCTGCACGGCAAAATTTCGCAGGCCGGACAAATCTTCCGATCCAATATCGACGCAGGTGGCCACCTGGGCGATACCCGCATTGCCCGGGGCGCAAAATATGTGCGTGACCCGTGGTGACTGGGCGATTTTCCAACACAGGGCGTGTTCCCGCCCGCCACTACCGATGACGAGTATGCGCATGATGTTTTCACCTGTCCATTTCTTGCTTTTCGGTTGAAGTCATCCATCGACCTGATTCCAGGTGCGTGGCTTGAATGCCATTGGATTGAGAAGGCGTACCGTATCCCCGGATGGGGCAATGACGAAAAGCCCGGCCTTCAT
>JADGCO010000015.1:18452-56707 GCA_015228935.1 Magnetococcales bacterium
CGGCAAACAGGGTTTCACAGGCCGGGGCGACCATGCTTTCCACGTACTCTCCCAGACGATTGCCCATGTCGCCGAGCTGTTTGTCCACCCGATCGATCTGGGCATCGAGCCTGATGCTGCTTTCGGCAAGGTAGTCCAATTTTTTTTGAATACGCGCATGTTCAGCCTCTGATTTTTCCGTCACCCGGTCCAGGGTGGCCCAAATCTTGTCGAAAACAGCTTGATAATCCATAATTGTCTCCCTGGGTTCTTTTTTCGGTTGGGATCATCCATCGACCTGATTCCAGGTGCGTGGCTTGAATGACATCGAATTGAGAAGGCGTACCGTATCCCCGGATGGGGCAATGACGAAAAGCCCGGCCTTCATGGCCATTTGGGCGACATGGTCCGGAATGACCATGCCGGCGACGGCACCCATGATGTGCATGTTGGCATAGGTCGGAAAAAAAATGGGTACCTTGGGCAGTTTTTTCAAAAATTTTTTGATATGTTTTTCGGTCAGTTTGGATTTGGTCTCCACCACGACCAGCAGGTGATCGTTGATGACGGTCAGATCCAGTTCCATGCTGTCGCCATGCCGCCGGACACGGCGATTCGGGCTGACTTCATGCACGGGTATGCCGCGCTCGGCAAACAGGGTTTCACAGGCCGGGGCGACCATGCTTTCCACGTACTCTCCCAGGCGATTGCCCATCTCTCCGAGCTGTTTGTCCACCCGGTCGATCTGGGCATCCACTCTGGCGCTACGTTCGGCACTGATTTTGGCGAAGTCGTCCATTTTTTTTTGAATACGAATATGTTCAGCCTCTGACCTGAGTTGACTTGCTGTTATTTGTTTTTGTTCTTCCGTTATCTGGTCAATTTTTTCCGCAATCCGGTCATGTTTTTCCGTCACCCGGTCCAGAGTGGCCCAAATTTTGTCATAAACAGCTTGATAATCCATGATTGTCTCCCTGGGTTCTTTTTTCGGTTGGGATCATCCATCGACCTGATTCCAGGTGCGTGGCTTGAATGACATTGAATTGAGAAGGCGTACCGTATCTCCGGATGGGGCGATGACGAAAAGCCCGGCCTTCATGGCCATTTGGGCGACATGGTCCGGAATGACCATGCCGGCGACGGCACCCATGATGTGCATGTTGGCATAGGTCGGGAAAAAAAGACGATTGCCCATCTCCCCGAGCTGTTTGTCCACCCGATCGATCTGGGCATCCACTCTGGCGCTGCGTTCGGCACTGCTTTTGGCGAAGTCATCCATTTTTTTTTGAATACGAATATGTTCAGCCTCTGATCTGAGTTGACTTGCTGTTATTTGTTTTTGTTCTTCCGTTATCTGGTCCAGAGTGGCCCAAATCTTGTCGAAAACAGCTTGATAATCCATGATTGTCTCCCTGGGCTTATTTTGTTCACTTCGTCAAATGCGACCATTTTGTAAAATTTTTGCAAAATCCATGGCCGGCATGGGTTTGGCGTAATAAAACCCCTGGATTTCATCACAGCCCATCTCTTTCAAAAACTTCACCTCTTCGCTGGTTTCGGCCCCCTCGGCGACGACCCGCAGGTTCAACTGCCGGGCCATGTGCAGGATGGCGGAAACAATGGCCTGGAGATCCTGGTTCGTTCCCAGACCGGAAATAAAGGAACGGTCGATCTTGAGAATCTGAATGGGGAGATTTTTCAGGGAACCAAGGGAGGAATAACCGGTGCCGAAATCGTCCACCGAGATCCAGACGCCCAGCCCCCGGATCCGTTCCAGGGTTGTGACGGCATCCTTGATATTTTCCATCATCATGCTTTCGGTGATTTCCAGTTCCAGATACTCGGGTGGCAATCCTGTTGCAGCCAGTACCCCGCTGATGGTGGCGAACAGTTTTTCACCTTGTTTCAGTTGCCGGACCGACAGGTTGACGGAAACACGACACGGTTTGAATCCGGCATCGATCCAGTTTTTGTTTTGTCGGCAGGCCATGGTCAACACCTGGTTGCCGATGGCGACGATCAAACCGGTTTGTTCGGCCACCGGGATGAATTTGGCGGGCGAGACGATGCCCTCATCTGGTTGTTGCCAGCGTACCAGGGCTTCCATGCCGACCACTTCCCCGGATACCGGATTGACCTTCGGCTGGTAGTGGAGCAGAAATTCATTCCGTTCCAAACCCTGTTGCAGGGATTTTTCAATTTTCAGTCGTTCCATGGCCTCGGAGGTCATGGCCGGTTCGAAAAAGCGGAAGGTGGAACGTCCGGCATGTTTGGCATGATACATGGCCATGTCGGCATGGGTGAGCAGGTCATTTGGATCCACCGCGTCACGCGGATAAATGGCAACCCCGATGCTGCCGGAGATGCGACCCTCGCCTGCCACCAGAAAAAACGGTCTTGCCAACTCTTCGAGGATGCGCCGTATGACATATTCCACGTAGAAAAGGTGGGTCAGCTTGGGCAGGATGATGGTAAATTCATCACCACCCAGGCGGGCCACCGTATCGGAGGTGCGCACACAGGCGGAGATGCGGCGCGCCGCTTCCTGCAAAAGTTGATCCCCCGCCTTGTGGCCCAGGGTATCGTTGACCTTCTTGAAACCATCAAGATCCAGAAACATCAGGATCACTTCGGTCCGGTTGCGTTTTGCCGTATTGATGGCAAGTTCCAGCCGGTCCCGGAACAAAACCCGGTTGGGCAGCCCGGTCAATTCATCGAGTTCGGCCTGTTGCTGGATACGGATTTCCAGTTTTTTCCGCTCGATGATCCCTGCCATGGTGTAGGCCACGGATTCCAGAAATTCCAGTTCGTCAGGCTCGGAGCGATGGTTGGCATTCACATACAGGTTGATGACGCCCAGGATTTGGGTGCCGGATTTGATCGGCACGCAGTAGTGTCCGTGATCGGGCATGCCCGGGTATTGGATTTCATGTCGCGCATCGACCTGGGAGCTGAAAAGAAGTTTTCCGCTCAGGGCCGCTTTTCCGCACAGGCACTCTCCGAGACGCAGACGCTGACATCTGCCCAATAACTCCTGGCCAAAATTCCGGTGCGCGATCAGCTCCAGCATGCCGGTCGCCTGATTCACCAGAAAGACCGATCCCTTGGGGTACAGCGCAAACCAGGGCACCGTAAAGATGATGTCCAGCAAGGTGCCCAGCATCTGTTCGAATTTTTGGGAAATCAGCGTGGTCTCCAGCAGTTTATTGATCACCATCCTGGAGTCGTAATTGCGTTTGATGATCGCGGCCTGTTGCTTGCCGAATGCAATCTCTTTCTGCAACAGTTCGGTCTGGTGGATGATCGTCTCCCGGTATTCCCGCAAAAGTTCCTGGTGGACGAAAATTTGATGCCGGAGTTCATGAGTATTTTGGAGAGTATGTCGTTGAGCCATGTCCTGACGGTTGGCAATGGCAAACAAGCCAACCTTGATGTTCAGGGTGATCACCCGGAACAGTTTGGTCGTTTCGATGGGAATCTCCGTCCGGGAAAACAGGATGATCGCAAACAGATTGCCATCGGGAAGGATGCCTCCAAAACCCAGAACCGACTTGACCTGCATCGGTTCGACAAACTCTTTCTGGGCCGGGATATATTGGCTGCCCAGGGCATTCCTGACAAAAAAAACACCAAAACTCTGCTGCCCCAGATCCACGAGCAGTTCGGGGTCCGGATTCAGGATGACATCGATGTCCAGGCCGATCTGTTTGAGCAATTGTGAAATCATGGGAATGTTGGTAATGAATTCCTTGTCGATGAAGGGAATGACCAGATGGTTGAGGGATGCGGCGGGATCGTTCCATGCGGGTCGCAGTCCCCTGGTCGCCAACAGCGTCAAACATTTCATGTGTGGATCCGGAGTGGCGACCGCCAGGGATCGATTGACGATTTCCTGCACATGTTCATCAAGATGGGCGTATTGTCTGGTCATGAAAAAACGGGCCAGGACGCATGATCTCTCTTGTGACTGGTCATCGATGAGTTGATCAAAGAAAAATTGTACCAGGGTGTTGGCAAACTCCCCGGCATCCCGGCACTCTCTGGCAAATTTGTTGACGGCCTGATCCATGTGGCCGATTTCCATGAGTCCCATGTTTTTCAGATTGAACGACACTTTTTTCTCCCGATTCCTGGTTTGCGCGACCTGTTTTTCGATCCAGCCGCTCAAGCAGCACACTCTCCCCGTTGCCATTCCGACTGCATGCTGACAAATTATACAACCGATGGTGATGTCTGCAAAATTTTCAATTTTTCAACCATATTTTCAAGAGGACACATGGCCAGATTGCTGACAGGGACCCAGATGGCGGCAGCCGACCGGCGCACGATCGAGGAACTTGGTCTGCCGGGTATCGTGTTGATGGAAAATGCCGGGGCAGGCGTGGTGGAGACCATTTGGCGGCAGGTGTCCGATCTGGCCCAGCGCCGCGTGGTGGTGGTGGCGGGATTGGGCAACAATGGTGGGGATGGTTTTGTTGTGGCCCGGCGTTTGTTGCAAAGTGGCGTCAGGGTGCGGGTGTTTCTGCTTGGCGAGGGAGAACGCCTGCGCGGGGATGCCCTGACCAATTATCGGGTCTTTGTCGGTCTGGGTGGACAATGCCAGTCGGTGACGGGTCCGGATGGTCTGGCCCTCCTGCAAGGTGCCCTGGCCCACGCCGGGGTGGTGGTGGATGCCCTGTTCGGGACCGGTTTGCAACGGGAGATCACCGGCCTGTTTGCCGAGGTGATTCAGGCGATCAATCGGAGTGGCAAACCGGTTCTGGCCGTGGATTTGCCTTCGGGGGTGGCGGCGGATGACGGTCGGGTATTGGGGGTGGCGGTACGGGCGGATTGGACCGTCACCTTCGCTGCCGAAAAAATCGGCCATCGAACCCATCCCGGGGCGGCCCTTTGCGGCAAGGTGATTTTGATTCCCATCGGTATTCCCCAAACATATCTGGAAATTCCAGAACATCGGGTGGGACGCAACCTGCCGGCGGACCTGACGATTCCAGGGCGGGATCCGGATGGCCACAAGGGACGCTTCGGACATTTGTTGATTTTTGCCGGTCGCCGTGGCAAGACCGGTGCGGCCATTCTGGCGACCCGGGGGGCGTTACGCACCGGACCGGGACTGGTCACCCTCGCCATACCGGAGCCGGTTTTGCCCCTGGTGGCACCCGGTTTGTTGGAAGCGATGACCCTTCCCTTGCCGGTTGTGCCGGCGACCGGGGAGGTTGTCGGTGCAGCCCTGCCGGAGGTCGTGGTCGCCGCCGGTGTGCGTCCCACCGCCATGGCCATGGGACCGGGCCTGGGGACGGACCCCGAGGTGTTGCAGGGGTTACGTGCCCTGTGTAGCCATTTTGACGTGCCGGTGGTGCTGGATGCCGATGCCTTGAACCTTTTGGCCGCCTCCCCGGATGGGGTCCACACCCTGACCCGGGAACGCCGTTCCCCCCTGGTGCTGACGCCCCATCCCGGTGAAATGGCCCGTCTGGTGCAAAGCGATGTTGCCGGGGTGCAGCGTGACCGGTTGGGGATGGCAACCCGTTGGGCCGTGACCTGGGGGGTCTGGGTGGTCCTGAAAGGGGCCGGCACGGTGATCGCCGCCCCGGATGGCACGGCCTGGATCAACGACACCGGCAATCCCGGCATGGCCGCCGGGGGCAGCGGTGATCTCCTTACCGGTATTGTGGGTGGTCTGTTGGCACAAGGATGGCCGGTGGCCAGTGCGGTGCGGGGCGGGGTGTGGTTGCATGGTGCCGCCGGCGATGCCGTGGCCGCCGAATGCGGCAGTGCCGGCCTGCTGGCCTCGGATTTGTTGCCGCATCTGCAACGGTTGCGTCATGAGATGAAATAAAAAAATATTACTGTTCCCAATCTTCCAATGGCAACGCATTGACCCGTTGGAATTCGCGTGTGTTATGAGTGACCAATATGGCTTCCAGCGACCGGGCATGGGCAGCAATCAGCGTATCATGGTGGCCTATCGGTTGGCCGCTACGAAGCAGATCGCAACGTATCTGGGCTGCCATGATTGATTGATCGTTGCCAAAATCCAAAACTCGAATGTGCTTCAGGAAGTTGGCCAAATTGGCACGATTTTTTTGTGGTTGCCTTGAGTTGCAAACACCGAATTCCAGTTCATACCGGACAATTTGCGATATCGCGATTTCATTGGGGGAAATCTGGAGCAGATGCTGGCGCAAAGAGGGCGGATTGCCGTTGATGATACCGATGCAGGCATTGGTGTCCAACATGTAGCGAATCATGGGAATGTTTTTCTGGGTACATCGGCGGACATCTCGCCGGAAATTGTGAAATCAGTACTGAAACCACTGAATCCTTCGATAAAACCTTCCCAGGAACTCGTGCAAGGCGTCAAAATAAGTGAGTTGCCGGACTTGGAAATGAAAACCTCATCCGTATCCAGGCGAAACTGCTCAGGCAAACGGATTGTCTGGCTGCCGCCGCTGATAAACACCTTGGCCATAACGGTTTGCATCAACGCCTCCTTCCCATTGTGGATGGGCAATGGCATACAGTCGGTCTTCTTGTAAAGCCATGGAATATCGATCCTTTGGACACACCGGCCGGACGGTGTCGGTTTTCACTCTGGGTGGCATGCGTTTTTTGCATGTCTGGGACCAGCCGGCGGAGGTGTTGCCGGACGACAGCCTGGAGAATGCTTTTCAGGTAATTGTAACTGCTATCGAAGCCGGGTGCAATCTGATCGAAACGGCCCAGGGATATCCCAAAAGCGAGGGGTTGATCGGCCATGCCCTGCGCCATCTGCCACCGCGTATGCGCGGCCGGTACCAACTCATGGGCAAGGGATTGATTACAGACCCTCCGGGGGCGATGCGTGACAATCTGGAACTGACCTTGCGGCGTCTGGGAGTGAGTCGTCTGGATTTTTACGCCGTGCATGGCATCAACACGGCGGCGGATTATCAAAAAACCTTTGCACCCCAGGGGTGCCTGGCTGTCCTGGAACAGGCACGTGCCGAAGGATTGATCGGGCATCTGGGCTTTTCTTCGCATGCCCCGTTGCCCTTGATGCTGCAAACCCTGAGTACCGCCGCCTTTGATTTTTTCAATGTGCATTATTATGCCCTGCAATCCGGCAACTGGCCGGCCCTGGCTTTGGCGGCGGCCCTGGGCATGGGGGTTCTCATCATTTCGCCCAACGACAAGGGGGGGATGCTCTATCAACCCTCCGCACGGCTGCAACGCCTCACCGCTCCCCTGCATCCGGTCAACTACAACGAACGCTGGCTCCTGGCCCATCCCGAGGTGCATACATTGAGTCTGGGTCTGAGCGATCCGGCCCAGATGGCGATTCATCTGCAAAGCCTCACTCCCCAGCCCTGGTGGGGTGCTGCCGAACGGGCCGCCGAGCGTCGTTTGCAAGCTGCCGTGCAGGGGTCTGGCCTGGAACGGTGCCGGATCCACTGCCAACGCTGTCTGCCCTGCCCGGAAAAAATTGATATTCCGGAGTTGCTGCGGCTTTTGAAACTGGCGGTGTGTTATGACATGGTTGAATTTGGTCGCTATCGTTATGGCAACATGCAACCCGACAATCGTTGGGTTCCGGGTGCCAAGGGGGTGGCGTGCAACCGGTGTGGGGAGTGTCTGCCCCGTTGTCCGGAGGGGTTGGCCATTCCGGACCGGATGCTGGAAGTTCACAACCTGCTGACAGGCGACGAAAGGGATGATCCATGAGCCGTTTTTCCCAGACCAATGAAGATCTGAGCCAGCCCGGTCCCGGCCCGGGAGAAGCGCTCCGTTCTGCACCGAACCCAGGTCCGGATCTGTGGCGTTTCAAGACCTACGGACGCAAGCAGGGACATTTGACCGGGTCGGAAAGGGGACGGCTCGAAGAAATATTGCCCGGCCAGTGTCTGGAAGCGGCTTCCGGGCGGGAAATATTTTTGCAACAATGGGGGGCGGAACCGGTTGCGGAACATTTGTGGGTGGAGATTGGTTTTGGCAATGGGGATTATCTGGCCCATCTGGCCGGTCGCCATCCCCGGGATGCCCTGATCGGCATCGAGGTGTTTCTCGAAGGGATTGCCTCCCTGCTGCGCAAACTGGCAGCCAACGGACAGCGCAATGTGCGCGTGGTTCGTGGCCATGCCCATCCCATTCTGCGTGACCTGTTGCCGGATGCCAGCATTGACCGGGTGATCATCAACTTTCCCGATCCCTGGCCCAAAAAGCGCCATCACAAACGTCGCCTGATCCAAACGGAATTTCTTGATTTGTTGGCGTTGAAAATGCGCCCCCAGGGCCGTCTCACCCTGGCGACCGATTGGCAGGAGTATGCCGAATGGATGGCCGCGACCATCAGTGTTCATCCGGCCTTTGTGGGCGGTCCGTCGGCTCCTCCGGAAGAGTGGATCGTCACCCGCTTTCAGGAAAAAGGCCACCTGGCTGGTCGCCCGACGTTTTATTTTTCATATGTAAGGAATTGAAAAGATTCACCAATATTTTTCAACATGCAGATTGCCGGGTTCCTTGCGGCTGCCGGGATCGAAGCCCCATGCCTGGAAAGTCTGCATGCCATCTTCCACCAGATCGGGATGGCCGCATAAAAAAATGTGGGTGTGGGCCGGATCCGGGGCAAAACCGCTGATTTCCTGCAAACGTTCCGGGGTGAACCATTCGGTCAGGCGACCGGTGCGACCTTGCCAACCGGTCTCCTCCTGGGGGCGGGAGACGACCGGGGCATAACGAACGGTGGGACATTTCTGGCTGAGGGCTTCGAGATCGGCGCGATAGCCCAGGTCCCAGGAGTGGCTGGCACCATGCAGAATGGCCAGGGGCATGGCAGGACACCGGGTGGCCATGGCCAGGGTGCGCACCATGCTGAGATAGGGAGCCAGTCCCGTTCCCGTGGCCACCAACAGAATGTTCTGTCCCGGGGGAACCCGGTCCAGGGTAAACATGCCCGTGGCTTTGGGTCCCACGAAAAGCCGATCCCCGGTTTTGAGGGCAAAAAGGCGCGGCGTCAATTGACCACCGGTCACCAGGGCAATATAAAATTCCAGATAATCGGTCTCGTGGCTGCCGGAACTGATGGAGTAGGCCCGGCGAATCAGGCGGTCGGCCTTCTCCGGCGGGACGGTTTCCGGATCGGCATCCGCCACCCGGGGGGCAGCCTGCCGCAGACCCAGGACCGTGAATTGCCCCGGTACGAAAGAGATCGGAAAATCCGGTCGAATCCGCAGAATGATCAGGCGGGGAGAAATGTCCAGTCGTTGGATCAATGTGGCATTGTCGGGTGTGGCGGTCATGGTGGCCTGTTTCCTGATGTCTGGTCTCCGAAACCTTGCCGTGGCGCGGTCGGAATGTTATAGGATGGTCGCATGATACACGATCAACAAGTTGGCAAGGGAGAGGTGATTCGCACCCTGTTGGAACGGGAGGGGCGGGTCATGCTCTGTGTGGACGCCACCTGCAAAGGGGTGGAGGTGCCGCGCCGCTTTGCCTCGGACACCGGTTTGCGCCTGGTCCTCAATACCAAAATGCCCCAATCCATCGAAATCGGTCTCCGGACCGTCGAGTCCGAGTTGCGCTTTGGCGGCATTCCGCATTATTGCATCATTCCCTATGAGGCGCTGTGGGGGGCGTTCAATCCCGATTCGGGGCAGGGCATGTTGTGGCCGGAGGCCATGCCGGAACAGCTTCGCAAAGGTTATTTCGCCGCCCAGAATGTCGTCGGTGACAAACAGGGTTCCAGCCAGGTCACTCCCTTGGGCATCGTGCCGGCGGTGCAGGGTGCTGCAGCCGGGGAGGGGCAGGCCGGGGAAGGTCGCGAACAGCGCGAAAGCGAGGAACGACCCAAACTTGCCGTCATTCAGGGGTGCGTCAACCCGGATGCGGCTCCACCACCCGATGGCAAAAAAAAATCCTCTGCCCGCAATCATCTGCGTCTCGTCAAATAAATCATTGAGAGAGTCCTTTCATGATCGCACGGCTGCGGGGTGTGTTGGCGGATAAGCAGCCCAACCAGGTTCTGGTGGATGTGGGAGGGGTCGGGTATCGGGTTTTCATTCCCTTTTCCACCTACACGCAGTTGCCCAATGTGGGCGAAGCCGCCGAACTGTGGACCGTTACTTTCGTTCGGGAAGATTTGATTCACCTGTATGGTTTTGCCACTCAGGAAGAAAAGGTCCTATTTAATTTATTGATCGGGGTTTCCGGGGTGGGGGGTCGCCTGGCCCTGGCTGTTCTTTCGACGCTTGCCCCTGCCGTCATTCTGGACGCCCTGGCCCGGGAGGATGTGACCACCCTCAGCCGGGTACCCGGCATCGGCAAAAAAACCGCCCAGCGTTTGGCCATGGAATTGAAAGAGAAGGTGGCCACGGTGGCCTGTTCCATCTCCCCCACGGCCAATCTTCCCGGACCTCCCGGATCCAACACCCCATCGCCTCCCGCGCTCCTGAAGGCAGAATTGACCTCGGCCCTGATCAATCTTGGCTTCAAGCCCGCCCAGGTCGAACAAACCCTGCGCCGGGTTCTTACCCAGGATACCGTGCGTCTGGAGGACGGATTGCGTCTGGCCCTGAGGGATTTGTCGGCCTGAAAAGCAACCGTACCTCATCCTGTCAAGGATCTTTCTCTCCCCATTCTCAAGAGTATTGAGCGTCAGACGAAGATGAAAATCAGGTAATGTAGGAGGTGTTTTATGGAAATTCGGCATTACCCGGCCATTCTCTACCGTAGACGCATCCTTATCCGAACAGAAATTCCCTGCCGATGGGTTCGGCTTAATCTTTCCATGGCCGAGACCTTGGTATTGCAGGTCGATCATGCTGCCAAGGCATTGGGCATGAACCGGTCCGGGTACCTGGCCGAAGCGGCGCGACAGATGCTGTCCAGGAGTACTTGATTGTCATGATTCGAGGAATGCGTCCACAGGCAGACCTGACTGACGTATGATGGCCCGCAGGGTACCACGGTCCAGTTGTTTGTGATCGGGCACCACCAGTTGCGAGAAAGGGTTATTCCGTTGCACCACCATATGGCTGCCCTTTTGGCGCATCAACCGAAAGCCGTAGCGTTCCAATATGGCCAAGCATTCGCGACCGGAAAGTTGTGGCAGTCGGTTCACACAGCTACCAATAGGATTTCAAACTGTTCATCTGGTACCGGGGCATGTTTTTCTTCAAGGACTTCAATATATACCTCAATGGCTTCCCGGATATTGACGATGGCATCCCCTCTGGTTTTTCCCTGACTGACGCAACCGGGCAGGCTGGGGCACTCTGCCACCCAAAAGCCGTCATCACCAGGATAGATGATCACTTGTCGCATGCCGGCATCCTTCCAACGTTCCGTTCCATTCTCGATACGCAAGTTTGATAAGTCCCAACCGGAACCCTGTCCGGGAAGGAAGGGCAACGCCGCTTCCTTCCCGGGTGGATTCACACTCCGAGTCACCTCGTAGGTTCAGAAATTTTCAAACTCATCCTCTTTGCCGGAGCCATGCGCGTCATTCATATCCAGATCAACTCCCGATGCGGCTCCCTTGCCGTGGGTTGCCGATGCCGCCGGTTTTTTGGTGCCTGGTTTTTTGGCTGCCGGTTTGGCATGGGTGAGTTGCAAGGGGGCGGCTGATTTTTGTGAGGTGGAGGGCGCTTTTGGGGTGCTGGGCGCTTTTTTGGCCATTTTGGGTTTGGCGGAACCGTGCGACCCTTCGCCGGTCCGGAAAAAGCCGATGGCCTGCGCGAGAATATCGGCCTGGGCAGAGAGTTCTTCGGAGGTGGCGGCCATCTCTTCCGAGGCTCCGGCGTTTTGCTGGATCACCTGGTCCAACTGCTGAATGGCGGAATTGATCTGTTGTGCCCCCTGGGTTTGTTCCTGACTGGAGGCGGCAATACCCTGAATCAGTTCCGCAGTCTTGCGAATGTCCGGCACGAGCTTGCTGATGATCCCACCCGCCCGTTCCGCCACCTGCACGCTGGAAGCGGAGAGCTGACTGATCTCTCCGGCGGCCAGTTGGCTTCGTTCGGCCAGTTTGCGGACTTCCGCCGCCACCACCGCGAACCCCTTGCCATGCTCACCGGCCCGGGCCGCTTCGATGGCCGCATTCAGGGCGAGGAGGTTGGTCTGCCGGGCAATTTCTTCGATGATGCTGATCTTGCTGGCAATCTGCTTCATGGCGGTCACGGCTTCGTTGACGGCGTTGCCGCCATCTTCGGCATCCTTGGAGGCAATCCGGGCAATTTTTTCGGTGGTCTGGGATGTTTCGGTATTGTTGGCAATGTTGGCCGACATTTGCTCCATGGCGGCGGAGGTCTCTTCGACCGAGGCGGCCTGTTCGGTGGCCCCCTGGGAGAGATTCTGGGCGCTGTCGGAAAGCTCGTTGCTGCCGGCGGCAACATTGTCGGATGCGTTGCGCACATCATTGACCACTTCCCGCAATTTTTCCACCATGGCGCGCATTGCCTCAGACAGCTTGCCCAGTTCATCCTGCCGGCGTTCAACGTTGATGTTTTGGGTCAGATCGCCATTGGCCAGGGCCGTGGCCAGTCTGACCCCGGCATCCAGGGGAGCTGTGATGGAGCGGGAGATGAGGGCACCCATGCCCATGCCCAGAATCACGGCGATGACGATGAGGATGATCATCAGGTTGCGACTGCTTTCGTATATGACCGTATTTTCATCCGAGACGGCTTTGGCACGCCCTTCCTTCACCTTGGCCAATTCAGCCACCAGACCATCCACCACATTCAGCTTTTCGCGTCCCTTGCCAAAGCTGAGTTCCACTGCGGCCTTGTTTTTGGCGGCATCTTCGCCTTGTGCCTGACGAATGACTTCCTCATGCACCGCTTTCCATTCGGAAATGGCAGTATCCAGTTTGGCCAGGAGTTCCTTGCCTTTTTCGGTGTACAACTTGGATTTTGCCGTATTGAAATCATCTTGTAGTGCCTTGAAAAGCTCGGGCAACCGGGACGTATAGCGATCCTTTTGTTCCTTGCTGGTCGAGAGCAGGTAATTTTTTTCCGCCCGCACAACATTGAGAACATCAATGTTGATTTCCTTGATGGCGCTCATTCCCAGCAATTCGACTTCATAAAGCCTGGTGTCGGCGGCATCTATTTCGCCCATGTTGCTGATTCCCACCCAGCCCACGATGCCCATCATGATGGAGATGAGTAAAAATGCCATGGTCAGTTTGGCACCGACCTTCATGTCCAGAATCCACTGCATGTGTAATTCCCCTGTATTTGGAATGGCTACAAAAACACCCGGGTTTGGTCTGTGTTGCGATGCATGACCCATGGAGGCTCGAATCAATGCACCGCCTGCTGCATGGACATGAGATCCTCATTGGAAAAGACCCGGTTGATGTCGAGGATCATGATGAACTGGTTGTCATGCTTGCCCATGCCCTTGAGAAATTCGCTGCGCAGATTGGTGCCGATTTTGGGGGCTGGCTCGATTTTGTCATGATCGATGTCCATGACTTCCTTGACGGAGTCAGCCAGGGCACCGATCTGCCGGACCGTCTCGTCCTGGACGATTTCGACGATGATGATGCAGGTATTGACGGTCCGTTCGGACTCGGCCATGCTGAATTTCATGCGCATATCGACCACGGGGACCACCTTTCCCCGCAGATTGATGATGCCGCGCATGAATTCGGGCGTGCGCGGCACATGGGTGATGGCGGTATATTCCAAAACCTCGCGCACCTTGGCAATATCCACGGCAAAAATTTCGTTGTCGAGGGTGAAGGTCAAATATTGGGTACAGGCCAATTCCTCTCCCCGTGTCCTGCTGGCGTGCATGTCAGTCTTTGCCAAGACGTTGCCTGTTTCTTCGTTCATGGTTCCCCTCCCTTGTCATTGAATCTTTTTTTGATCCACCTTGGCCAGTTGGTCCGGAATGGCCTGTGTTACTGAATCTCTTTTTGATCCACCTTGGCCAGTTGATCCAGAATGGCTTGAACAATACGGTCCGGCTGGAATTTCGGGATGAAATCATCGGCTCCCATTTGTTTGGCCTTGTAGGCGTTCGATTGATTGCTCAAGGAACTGTGCAGGGCCAGATGAATTCCGGCCAGCTTTGGATTGGCCTTGACCTTCCGGGTAAAGGTGAACCCATCCATGATGGGCATTTCGATATCGGAAAAAATGATGGTATACGGGCATTTTTCCCCGCCGGAGACCGAGCTTTCCAGTTTTTTCAGTGCTTTTTCGGCATTTTCCACCACCGTATGCCGGATGCCCATTTGACTCAGAGCCGAGCTGATCAGTTGGCGGGCGGCCCGCGAGTCGTCCACGGCCATGATCTGGTGTTCCGTGCGGACGACCTCGGCGGCCTTCTGCACCAGATCATCCGATACCTTGTCTTCAATACCGATGATTTCGCTTAAAATTTTCTCCACATCCAAAATCTGGATGGGTTGATCGCCTTCGTAGGTGATGGCGGTCAGAAAGCTGTCGTCGTACACCTCCCCTTCGGGGCTGATGATGTCGTCCCAGCTTTTGTGGACCAGAAGATTGGGTTGGGAAATCAGGAATCCCTGGACGGAGGTGCTGTATTCGCACACCATGACGTAACTGATTTCATGTCCAAAATGGATGGGTTCCAATCCCAGGGCCTGGGAAAGGTCAATCAGGGAGATGGCAGAGCCGCGAAAATCGATGGTCCCCTTGATAGCCGGATGGGATTGGGGAATTCGTGTCACGGTTTTGGGACATTCGAGGAGTTCGATGATCTTGAAGACATTGAGGCCGTACAACTGCTTGTCGGTCAGGAAAAAAGTCAGCATCTCCATTTCGTTACTGAAAGCCAGATTGGTCCTCTGGTCAACTTCCGACATCAAATCATCCATGGCATCCCCTCCCCCGAGCGTGGTCTGAAAAATGTGTCTTTGCAGGAGTGTCGAGCATACAAAAAATTTATGGTCGATGCCTGAAAAAATATTTTTTCAAACTGGTGGAACCAAATCGCATGTTATCCTTGCCGAGCCATATACACAAGGATGACGTGACCCTGGGTCAGCGACACCGAAAATGAAACATGGTCAGTTGTTTATGTTGTCACCACAGACTGCCTCCATTGGTCAAGAGGAATGACCATGGAAGCCCAAGAAGTGCCTGTCAGCTTGGATACCAAACGCCGGTCTGCTGTGACCATGGGGGCATTTTCACGCTCTGCCAAAGCAAGGTAATAACAGTCATAGGGTGAATGATTCAGTTCCCGGGACAAGCGATAGGCTGAGTGAGACAACCCGGCCATGGGTACCAGGGAAAAATATATGGGCAGTTCTTTCAACATCCGATGTACGAGTGCGTCAGTGGCCATATCGGCCTTCACCATTTTCCATGCCACGCTGGTTACTTCGGCCACGAGCCATTCAGGGGCAAGCATCGGCCACCCAGACATCAATACTTTCATGGCGTGTTCGCGATACGAAACATTCAAGAACCATCCTACACAAACACTGGCATCTACCACAAGCTTCATCGTCTCTCCCGGTCTTCACGAATCATGGCCACCACATCTACATCAATTTGTTTTGATCCCATGGCAGCAATTTGATCAGCAGTACTCACAAGGTAGTCCACACTTGTGAAGGCCATCCTTGCCTCACGCTCAGCATTGATCAAGTGGGCAGATTCTGGTGCCAAATCTTTCCTGGCAGCGGATAATGCCCCGATCAGGATCTCGCGTAGCGATTGTTCCAATGATTGACATTGCGCTGCCGCCCTGTCCTTGAGCTGTTTGATCATTTCATCGTCCATATTCCGGATTACCAATTCACCCATACCCAGCCTCCTCTTTTTGTCACTCTTGCCTGAATCGCATGCTGCCCGGAGCAGCCATCGAAAAAATCAACCATATTGAGGAGATTCGAGCAAAATTGTCTCCAGGTCAACGTGGAACATCAACCGGAACCGATGGTTGCCAGGCCTGGGCGGCCTGGGCAGCCCGGGCTGCCACCTCCATGGGCAGGATACGGGCCAGTGAAGCCCGGCGGACCATGACATCGACGGTTTTTTTCTCCGTATCTGTCTGTTCGAAAATGTGCGTGGCAACGGCATAATGAAACAAGGCTTTTTCCAGATCCACGGGCACCACTCCCTCCCGTCCCAGCTCGTAGAGCCAACCCAGCCTCTGGTGGGCGACAGGATCACCCAGGTCTGCGCCCTGTTGCCAGAGGCGCAGGGCGGTTTGACGCATCTGGGGAACACCTTCGCCATTCCACCACCGGGTTGCCTGCTGGGTGGCATCGATGGCCTGGGAAGGAATGTGACTCTCTGCATGGGAAAAACGGAAACGGTCTCCGGCCATCTGGTCATGCAGGTGTGCATGATTTTCCGACCTTCCGGGCGAATCATTTTCGGACTCCCTGGCAAGAAAGTTCAATTTTCGCTCGTTTCTGGTCAAGGGCCGCAGGACGGACACATTGGCAACGCTCAACAGATTGGCCAGATTCAATCCCGATACATCCCACACCCGGGTCGTTTTGTCCCAGGAGAATGTGTGTATTTTCGTTCCATCCGGGCTGAAGGTGGCTCTCAGGACACTTTCCGAATGCCCACGCAATGTGGCAATTTCGGCCCCGCTCTGCACATCCCATACCCGGGCTGTTTTGTCTTCGGAGGCCGTGACCACCTGTGATCCATCCGGGCTGAACGTGGCGGAATTGACATTTTTTTCATGCCCATGCAGGGTGACGATCCCGGTTCCACTTCTGGCATCCCACACCCGGGCCGTGCCGTCCCAGGAAGCTGTCACGATCTGTGCCCCATCCGGGCTGAACGCGGCGGAATAGACTTCACCCTCGTGCCCGGACAAGACCACCATCTCGGCACCACTTTGCACGTCCCATACCCGGGCGGTATTGTCCCAGGATGCCGTGACCACCCGCGTTCCATCCGGACTGAACGCTGCGGATTGAACCGGTTTTCCATGGCCACGCAGAACGGCCATTTCGGTTCCGTCCGCCACCCGCCACACCCGGACAGTCCGGTCATGGGATGCTGAAACAACCTGTATGCCATTCGGGCTGAACGCGGCAAAATGTACCGGATCCGTGTGCCCATGCAGGTGGGCAATCATGGCCCCGCTCTGTGCATTCCATACCCGGACGGTTTTGTCATCGGAGGCCGTGACCACCCGCGACCCATCCGGACAGAATGCTGTGGATTTGACCGGCTTTTCATGTCCGCGCAATACGGCGATTTCGGCTCCGTTCTGCACCTTCAATACCCGCAGGGTATTGTCCTGGGACGCCATGACCACCTGTTCTCCATCCGGGCTGAAGGCAACGGATTCGATGGCAGCCGGGTGTTTGATCGTGGCGGTAATTCTGGAACTGCTCTGTACATTCCAGATTCTGACAGTCTTTTTTCCCTTTGAGATGACCCGGGTTCCATCCGGGAAGAACGCGGCGGAGTTGACCGGATTTTCATGACCGTACAAGGCGGTGATTTCGGTTCCGCTCCTGGCATTCCAGACCCGGACGGTTTTGTCATCGGATGTTGTGACAATCTGTGTTCCATCCGGGCTGAACACGGCGGAATTGATCCAACCCTTGTGCCCACGCAGGGCCACGATGCCGGTTCCGCTCCGTGCATCCCATACCCGGGCGGTCGAATCATCCGCCGCCGTGACCAGCATGGTTCCATCCGGGCTGAACTCGGCGGATTTGATCCGTCCTTCATGTCCGTGCAGGAGAACCACCTCGGCCCCGCTCCCGGCATCCCATAACCGGGCCGTCTTGTCGAGTGAGATGGTAATCACGCGCGTTCCATCCGGGCTGAATGCCGCCGAGATGACCTCTTTTTCATGCCCACGCAAGAGAGCGACCCTGGCCCCGTTTCCGGCATTCCAGATTCGGGCGGTTTTATCCTGGGACATGGTGACAACTTTTGTACCATCCGGGTTGAATGTGGCAGAGTAGACATCATCCACATGTCCACGCAGAACGGCAACTTCGGTCCCGCGCTCCACATCCCACACCCGGGCAGTTTTGTCATGCGATGCCGTCACCACCCGTGTTCCATCCGGGCTGAACACGGCAGAGTTGACGCGATCTTCATGTCCACGTATGACAACCATTTCGGTCCCACTCTGCGCATCCCATATTCGGGCCGTTCGATCATGCAACGCCATGACGACCCGGGTTCCATCCGGGCTGAACACGGCGGAATTGACCCAATCCTTCAGTCCGTGCAAGACAGCGACCTCGGTTCCGTTCTGCGTATTCCACACCCGACTGGTGTTGTCCAGAGACGCCGTGATCACCCGCGTCCCGTCCCGGTTGAACACGACGGAGTTGACCCAATGCTCATGTCCGCGCAGCACGACAACCTCGGCCCCGCTCCGGGCATCCCATATACGGGCAGTCCTGTCCCAGGAGGCTGTGACCACCCATTTGCCATCCGGGCTGAGAGTCGCAAAATCGACCACATCCTCATGGCCACGCAAAACGGCCAGCGTCGCGTCTTTTTCCCGGATCCTGGAGAGGGCGTTGACCGCCCCGGGAACCAGGGGCCAGTCCGGATTGGACAGGCCGCGAGGCAGCGCGGCAAGGACCAGGTTCAAGGCCAGGTCAGTCTGGTTTTTTTCCAGGACTGCCAAGGCTCTTTCCGCGAGAAAACTGGACTGATTCTGCCGCGCTTTGCGCAGTTGATTCTGAATTTCCTGGGAATTTTTTGTCGCCATCCGGGCAAGGTGCCGGGCTTCCCGAAAGTTTTCCGTCGCAATCAGGTAATTGCGCCACGCCAGCCATCCCCCGACCATGGCCAGGACCAGCAACACACCCATCGTGGCCATGGTCAGACGTGTCCGCCTGATTTTGCGCTTTTGCGCCGCATCTTTTTCTGCCAGCATCCGGCGGCAGGCATGACTGGAACTTTCGATGAAAGTGACAATTCCGCTGCACAGTTCATGGCGCCGCCGATGCAGGAGGTCTTCGGCCTCGGAAAGCGGCAAACCCGGGGCCAGCAACAGGGCATCCCGGTCTTTTTCCCGGGTTTCATGCCATCGGGTTGCAGCCTGTTCCAGACGTGCCCGGGTCTGGATGTCCTGCCGGTCGATCTGGATCTGTTTGCGGATTCGCGCCCAATGGGTCAGCAATGCCTCATGGGCAATCCGTATCTGTGCCCGTTCCCCATTCCCGTATACAACCAACAAGCGGGCAGCCAGGTATGCCTGGACAATCTCACGCCAGGGATGCCTTTCCGGGAATACGCTCATGGCAACCGTGCGGGCCGTGGCATGGCTTGATTCATCCTGTTCGACAGTCACCAGGATGCGAAAAACCTCGAACAACTTTTCCCGGACGGCGGCTGGCAGGGTGTCATGAACGGCTTCGGCCCGTTGCCCCAGCGACCCTTCCAGACCACCCATGGCGCGGTAGGCACTCATGGGCAATACCCCCTGTTCAGTTCGCTGTTGCCAAAGCTGTTCCAGGGTAAACTCCAGCAGAGGCAGGGCATGGGGATTGTCACCCACGGCCTGCAACAAGATTTCATCCAGCGTGGTACCGGTTTCCGGGTCCGTATCGAACCGCAGTCCCGCCTCCCGGGCCGGATGTCGAATCATCTGACCGATTTCCGCCGCAGCCGGAGGCAGCAGAAGATAACGCGCCTCTTCCGGCAACCATTTTTTCAGGTTGGGCAAGGCTGCCAGGCGGTGAAAAAAATCACTGCGCATGGTGGCCACGACCCAGCAGAGGCCCGAGCGGGCCAGGGTTTCCAAAACGGCTACGAAGGCCTCGCGTTCCTGACTGGTGATGCCGTCCAGGGTGAACAGCTCTTCGAACTGATCCACGATGATCAGCAGGACGGCCCTGGCTTTCCGGCTCAGATGTGCCGTTTCACCAGCCTTGTGCAACCCGAACCGAACGGTTTGGATCACCCCGTCGGGTGCGCCAAGCCGGAGGGCATCGATCAGGGTATTCGGGCTGAAATCCGTGGATGCCAGTTCCGGCAGGGCAGTCCTGGACAGCATGGCCGCTGCCAATGCCTCAAGCAGATCGGTTGGATTGTCCCCGGGGCACAGGATGGCGTAACGACACAGGGCGACATGTTCCACCACCCCGGGTGTCATCAGGTCCGGCAGCAGACCGGCCTTGACCAGGGAAGATTTGCCACTGCCACTGGCCCCCAGGACCAGGACGAAAGCGCACTGCCGCTCGACCCGGCGGACCAGAATGTCACGCAGTTCATGCCGTGCCTGGGTCCGTCCGTGAAACACCCGCGCATGTTCCGGATCAAACGACTCCAAACCGCGAAACGGACTCCCTTCGCTCCAGCCTCCCGCCACCTCGTTCGCATCGCCCGCCACCGAACCAAAACGTTCCCGGAGCAGCTCCCGCAAGCGTTGTTCCAGCATGTCTTCGAACCGGGTCACATGCTCGAAGGGATGCAGTTCCGCCTGGATGGGATCAAGGCTTGCGTCCCGAAACCAGGTGCCGATGAATTCATCCACCTGGTTCATCCGGGCCTTGATGCGTTGTGCCACCGCCCAGTTTTCCAGGTCGGCCCGGATGGGGACGTTTTTCTTGAAAACCAGTAAATCCGGACGACCACGAATCTTTTGCGCGGCCACCGCATCGGCAAATTCCCACTCGGTGCCACTGTCGATGGTACGTTCCCGGACAAGAATTTTCGACTCTTCGTTGATCCTGGTCGGAATTTCTTCTTCCGTCGGCGCATCGATTCCGGTCTCGGCCAGAACCGGTGCCCGGGATACGACACCTTCCGACTTCCGTATTCCGGATTCGATGCGCGACCACAAGATGACCACCATGGTGTCGCTTTGCGACGGCCTGACATAGGTTTTCCAGGTCCTCGTGGAAAACAGGGAGTCCCGTTCCCAGTAAACCGCCTCCAGCAACACCTTGCTGCCAAACTCCTGCTGCAACCGCTCCACCACCCGCTGGACAATCACCCGTTCCGGCGTGACATCCCGGGGCGCGGAAATGTAGACCCGATGCAAAACGAGTTCGCCAAACAACTCGGCCTGCCACTGGGAAATGGATTGCGGGCGTTCCCGGGGATGAAGAGACAGACCATGTTCCACAGCCCGTAAAAACGCTTCCTGATACCCCTGGTCTCGCCATTCCAACAAGGGAACCAGGGGATCCAGGCTGTTGTCGTTGACGGTCTGCCAACGAAGCATGGCATCCGGCGGACGTTTGCCGGTGATCACCCAATACAGGACACTGGCCAGGGCATGAATATCTGTCCACGGCCCCTGGTCGAAATGGCTGTTCGAATACTGTTCTATCGGGGCAAATCCAGGCGTATAGATGGCTGTGGCATTCTGGATCTGTCCGTGAACCGATTGGCGGGCGGCACCAAAATCCAGCAAAACCGGCATGCCGTCGCTGCTGCGGATGAATATGTTGTCCGGTTTGATATCCCGGTGGAGAATCTGTGCCTTGTGCATCTTGTCCAGCCCGGACAGCAGCGGCTTGAGCAGGCGCAGCAATGCCGCTTCGCTGACCCGTCCGTCCTGGCTCTTCACCCACTCCTTCAGACTGACCCCGTCCTCGAACTCCATGACCATGTAGGCCGTGCCATGGGCTTCGAAAAAACGCAATACCCGCACAATATTCGGGTGCTGAAACATGGCCAATATGCGGGCTTCGTCCAGAAACCGTCTTTTCCACTCCGAAAACATGGTTACGGATGCTTCCGTATTGGGCCAGACGCTGATCCCATCCCGATGGGAAAATTGTCGCGGAAAAAATTCCTTGATGGCGACTTTTTTATCCAGATGAATGTCCCGCGCCAGATAGGTCACACCGAAACCACCCTGACCCATGATCTTCAGGATTTCATATTCGTGAAACATGTGCCCTTCGGGCAGGGTCAAGGCAGGGGTACCTCTGTTCATGCTGGATTCCCGGGAAGGGTTGAATGGTTCTGTTTATTATTTAAAATTTTTTAATTTTAAAAGTATCAATTTTAAAAAAATTTATTCAGCATCAATAACATATCAACAAATCAGACCTGATAGATTTAGCAAAGTTTTCTGAATTAACTTAAGAGTTTAAATATCTTGCCACACAAACCCCGGCGATCCAGTCTCGACATCCCCCGACCGCCAGGAATCAGAACGGCATGAATCATGATACACATCAGGGCGGAAAGTCAAAAGCCCGCAAGATATCTTCGAAGGACTTAGCCACCTGCAACAAGTAGTGTCAAGGAAAATTTGTTGACGGGATTAACCGTTCTGTTAACATAGACCCATGAATAGCAACGAACTCTTGCGAAAGCTCAGGAAGCTTGGACAAGAGGGAGTTGGCCGTCGGCACGGTTCACGCCATATGTTGGCAACTGGGAATCGACCCCAAAGACATCCAGGAACGAACATGATCAGCCATCACAGCTATCCAGTGCGTTTAATCGAGGAGCCGGAAACTGGGCTGATACGCGCCCAACTCTTGGACTGGGGGGAAGCGGAGACCTGCGGCAATGATTGTCAGGATGCACTGGCCATGGCTGCTGATCTGCTGGAAACCTTGGTCAGTATTGCGGTGGCGGAAGATACCCCGATTCCTGAACCTTCCATTGTCCTGGGAGCGCAAACAGTATCGCTATCCGCTGTGAGTGCCGCCAAGGTGGAACTGTACTTGGCACTACGCGAATCAGGAATAACCCAAGCGGATCTGGCGCGACGATTGAGATGGCACCCACCCCAGGTTTTTCGATTATTGGATCTGCGCCATAACTCCAAAATGGACCAGTTGGAGCAGGCCTTGGCTGCTCTCGGTAAGCGCTTGGTGGTCTCCGTCCAGGACGCAGCGTGATGGACCGGTTTCAATTCATGACCCCCGAAATTCTGGAAGTGGCACCGTTACCCGATTATCACCTCGAATTGCGTTTTGCCGATGGTGAGGTACGTTTGTTTGATGCACGTCCCTACCTGGAGCGGGGTATTTTTCAAAAATTGCGCAATCCGCACCTTTTTTCCCAGGCGCGGGTGGCGTTGGGTACCGTCACATGGCCAGGCGAGATGGATTTGGCTCCAGAGACTCTTTATTTGCGATCAACGCCGGTTTCATCATCTCCAAGGCCCTGATCATCGTTTGGGCCAGCCTGTTCAAATCCATACGATTGTTATTCAGGCCAGAGCAATGAAAAAGACCCCGGCCAGCATGATGGCCGCTCCGGTCAGGCGCTCGGTCAGCCCGGCTTCGCGCAGGACAAAACCGCCCCAGAGGACCCCCAGCACAATGCTCGTGCGCTTGACGGCAATGACGTAGGGAACCAGGGTCACCGCCGTGGCTGTCATCTGGCAAATGATGGAAAAGGTGTTCAAGGTGCCGAGCAGGGCCAGAATCCTGGCATGTCTCGACATGTCACCCAGACGATCACGGGCCAACAGAAGGGCAACCGGCGCGGTAAAAAGGGCCATCAGGGTATAGACGGCGATGGAATAGAAAAGAGGGGAAGCGTACCGGATCGCCATTTTGTCCAGATTGGCTCCGATGCTCCACAAAAGGGTCACCATGAGCATGAGGCGGGGACCGGGAGTCTGGAGCATGGCCCGGAAGGGTGCCCACGGCCCGGCAGCACGGGAACGCAGGTTGAGAACATAGGAGCCGATCACAATCAACAGGATGCCGATCATGCCGGTCATGGATGGCGATTCGTCGATCATCAGGGGGGAGGTGAGAAGGAGAAACAGGGGCGAAAAAGCCAGCATCGGAATCGTCAGGGAGAGGTCGGAACGACGCAGGGCATGAATATAGAGAAACATGGCCACGGTATTCAGCAGGGCGCTCCCGATGACCGTCGGCCAGAAACCCGCCTGCACGGACGGCACGGCGTCAGGCAGGAAAAGAAGCGGCAACAGGGTGGGCAGGGCAAACAGATACAGGCCCCAGACCGTCAGCCAGGGGTCGATCCGGGCATGGGTCTGTTTGCCCAGAATGTCCTTGATGGCTTCGGCCACCGCCGTCAAGAGAGCCAGGAACAACCAGGAGATGGACATTCAAACCAGAATGCGGCGACGCACCAGGCTCACCGCCAACAGATAGGCCAGAAGCGCAATCAAAGTGGGCACGGCCAGATGCATGAAAAGGTGTTCCGGAATCTTTCCCTGCGCCAAAGGCCGAATGAGTGCCACCACATGGGTCAAGGGTAACAGGCCAATGGCGGTCCGGGCGACGGCAGGAAATTGATCGATTGGAAAAAAAATCCCACAAAACAAATACATGGGAGATATGATCAGGGTGACATAGTAAAAAAAGAAATCGTAGCTGGGCGAAATGGCCGTGGCCACCATTCCCATGGCGGCGAACAAGATGCCGGAACCAAGGATGACGGGCAGGATGGCGAGGACCGCCAGCCCGGAAATGTCCGTCCAGAACATGCCGACCAGCAGGATGCAGAGACCCGCGATGAAAGCCTTGGTTGCCGCCCATAGAATTTCCCCGCTCACCACATCGGCCACGCTCAAGGGTGTGATCAGCATGGCATGGAAGGTGTTCTGCCGTGTCATGCGGGTGAAGGCCCCATAGAGCGACTCGAAAGTGGCTGTGTGCATGCTGCTGGCGGCAACCAGTCCGGTGGTGACAAACAGCCAATAAGACATGCCATCCAGCGAACCGACAAAGCGGCCCATGCCATACCCCATGGCAAGCAGGATCAGCAGAGGTTCCCCCAGATTGCCCACCAGCGAAGCCTGCGACACCTTGCGCCAGACCAGAAAATGGCGTCGCCAGACCTGAAGAGAACCCCGGCTGGGCAGAAAGTAAATCCAGGGCATGACGGTTTGCTTCATTCGCGCAGTTCACGGTTGGTCAGTTTCAGATAGACATCTTCCAGATCGCCCGGTTTGCCATCCGACCCCGCTTTTGATCCGATGTGGCGGGCGATCAGTTCCGTCGGGGTGCCGAGATCCAGAATCCGGCCACGATCCATGATCAGGAGTCGATCACAGAGTTGGGCCGCTTCTTCCATATAGTGGGTGGTGAGAAGCAGGGTCACCCCGCTCTCCTTCAGGGAACGCAGCCGTTGCCAGATGAAATGCCGGGCCTGGGGGTCCAGGCCGGTGGTGGGTTCGTCCAGAATGACGAGTTCCGGTTTGGCCACCAGACTGCGGGCCAGGACCAGACGCCGTTTCATGCCTCCCGAAAGGGTGTTGACCGCCTGCCGGCGGCGGTCACGCAACCGGGCGAATTCCAGCAGGTCATCCAGTCGCGACCGGATGGTGTCTTCATCCAGACCAAAATAGCGCCCATAGACAAGAAAATTTTCCTCCACGGAAAGATCATCGTCCAGATTGTTTTCCTGGGAGACCACACCCAGCCGTCGGGAAACAGCCCGTTGCTCGGGGTGCATGGGCAGGCCAAAGACTTCCAATCGCCCGCCATCCAGGGGGGTCAGGCCGATCAGCATGCGCAGGGTGGTGGTTTTGCCGGCCCCGTTCGGGCCCAATATGCCAAAACACTCCCCGGCCCGGACCTGAAAGGCGATGCGATCCACCACCGGCATACCGTCATAATGTTTGACCAGGTCCTGGACGGTTACAATATCTGCCATGTGTCCATCACGTCTTGTTCTGCGATATCAAAGCAGCGGGTCGTTTTGTCGCGTTTTCTCATGCATTCCAGGATATACGAAAGCCCACAAAAATCCACCCGCGTTCGCAGCCATGCCCTTCCTCGTTTTTCATCCTTCCTGGACAGATGCGAGATGAAAAGGTGAATATGGGAGAGCCGGGGCAAGTCGGAGATCCATTCCAACATTTTGCATATTCGTACCGATCCAGGGAGGGAACACGCATGACCAGTTGGTTCAGGAGTTTCTTTGTCGTGGTTTGGGTGGTCTTGGGGACGGTGGTTGGTGTGACACCAGCGGCCGGGGCGGAATCGGTCCGGATTGGCGTGGCCGGGCCATTGAGCGGCTCTTATGCCGCATTTGGCGAGCAACTGTGGCGCGGGGCCGAACAGGCTGCCAAGGATATCAATGCCGCCGGCGGCATCCATGGCCGCATGATCGAATTGATCAAGGCCGACGATGCCTGCGAACCCAAACAGGCGGTCACCGTGGCCCATCGACTCGTGGATGCGGATCATGTCAAGGCCGTCATTGGCCATTTTTGTTCCTCCTCGACCATACCAGCCACGGAAGTCTATGCCGAAGCGGGAATTCTGGGCATCACCCCGGCCTCGACCAATCCCAAGGTGACCGAACGCAAACTTCCCACCGTCTTTCGCACATGCGGGCGGGATGATCAGCAGGGAGGGACCGGGGCCGAGTTTGTGGTGAACACCCTCAAGGCCAAACGGGTCGCCATCATCCACGACAAGGATACCTATGGTCAGGGCCTGGCCGATGCCATGAAAGCGCGTCTGCATGCCCTCGGTTTGAAAGAGGTTCTCTACGAAGGATTGACCCGGGGTGAGAAGGATTTCAATGCCCTGGTGACCAAAATCAAATCCCAGATGGCCGATGCGGTCTATTTCGGAGGGCTGCATGCCGAGGCCGGCGTCCTGGTCCGCCAAATGCGGGAACAGGGTCTGCAAGCTCCCCTCATCTCCGGGGATGGCATTGTGTCACAGGAGTTTGTGGCTTCGGCGGGCGGTCCCCGCTTTGTGGAGGGGGTTTTCATGACCTTTGGCCGCGATGCACGCAAAATTTATACGGGGCGGCAGGTCGTGGACAAATTTCGCAAGGCCGGCTATGAACCCGAAGGGTATACCCTCTACTCCTACGCCACCCTGCAAGCCATCGTGGCCGCCATGGCCAGTACGCGCTCCGAGCAGGGCGATGTTCTGGCCAAATGGTTGCGCAGCAATACCGTGGAGACCATCATGGGTCCCAAGGCCTTCGATGCCAAGGGGGATTTGAAAGTTACCGACTATGTCATGTATCGCTGGACACCCGATGGCAAGTATGTGGAAGTCGAATAAAGACCTCGACCAGTTGCCAACAAGAACATGGACGGATACATCATTGCGCAGCAGGTGATCAATGGTCTGGTGCTGGGGTCCATCTACGGGCTGATTGCCGTGGGTTACACCATGGTCTATGGCATCATGGGCATGATCAATTTTGCCCATGGGGATATCTACATGATCTCCGCCTATCTGGCCGCCATCTTCATGGCTTTGTTGACCATGGCCGGTCTGCATGGCACGCCCCTGCTCCTGGTGGTGACCCTGCTGCTCACCATCCTGTTCACCGGACTTTACGGCTGGACCGTGGAGCGGGTGGCCTATCGTCCCCTGCGGCATTCCAATCGTCTGGCTCCCCTGATTTCGGCCATTGGCATCTCCCTGGTGCTGCAAAATTATGTCCGGATCAGTCAGGGGGCACGCAATCAGGGAATTCCTGCCCTGATCGAGGGGCATGTGCGGATTTCCGCGACCCATGGTGCCAGTTTTGTGCAGATCACCTACACCCAAATCCTGATCGTCGTGGCGGCCATCGTGAGCATGGGTACGCTGGCCTGGATCATGCGCTACACGGCCCTGGGCCGCTCCTGTCGCGCCACCCAGCAGGATCGTGTCATGGCCGAACTCCTGGGAATCCATACGGATCGCATCATCTCCACGGTTTTTGTCATGGGGGCAGCCATGGCCGCCGTGGCCGGTCTGCTGGTCACCCTGAACTACGGCTCCTTCGATTTTTTCATCGGCTTTGTCGTGGGCATCAAGGCTTTTACGGCAGCGGTCCTGGGCGGGATCGGTTCCCTGCCCGGGGCCATGCTGGGCGGGGTGATCCTGGGCCTGTGTGAATCCCTCTTTTCCGGCTTCGTCAACTCCGACTACAAGGATGTCTTTGCCTTTGGCATCCTGATTCTGGTGCTGGTGGTGCGCCCCAGCGGACTGCTCGGCCATCCCGAGGTGGAAAAGGTATGAATTTTCGCAAATCCCTCGCGGTCGCTGCCCACTGGGGTGGCCTGGCCCTGCTCCTGTTCGCGCCGCTTTCAGGTTGGATTTTGCACGGCTATCAGGTCAAGGCGGCCTGGCAGCGTCCCCTGTGGCTGGCCGGAGGGGTGTTTGTGGGAACCCTGGTGATCACCCTGTTCCTCCAGACAACCTACGCCACCACCCTGCAACGCCTTTTCGAGCGGATGCAGGCCGGAATCGTCGTCGAACGGCGTCCGGGCCTGCCACTATGGCAGGTATCGCTCCTCCTGGTGGGGGCTGCCCTCCTGCCCTGGTGGCTGAGCAACTATTGGATCAACGTCCTCATCCTGGCCATGATCTATGCCCTGCTCGGACTGGGACTCAACATTGTCGTGGGACTGGCCGGACTCCTGGATCTGGGCTATGTCGCCTTTTATGCCGTGGGAGCCTATGGCTATGCCCTGGGCAGCCAGCATCTGGGTCTTGGTTTCTGGTCGGCCATTCCGTTTTGTGCCGTGCTGGCGGCCAGTTTTGGCACGGTACTCGGATTTCCGGTCTTGCGCATGCGCGGGGATTATCTGGCCATCGTCACCCTGGGCTTCGGGGAAATCATCCGCCTGATCCTCAACAACTGGACAGAGGTCACCGGGGGTCCCAACGGGTTGCCGGTTCCGGCCCCGACCTTCCTCGGCCTGGAGTTTACCCGCATCGCCAAACAGGGAGGCCAACCCTGGCATGAATTTTTTGCCACACCCTACAATGGCAATCTGCGGTCGATTTTCATCTATCTGGCCTTGCTGATGCTGTTGACCTTGTTGTTCCTGTTCGTGGAACGACTGCAACGCATGCCGATCGGACGGGCATGGGAAGCCCTGCGGGAGGATGAGATTGCCTGTCGTTCCCTGGGCATCAACCATGTCGCCGTCAAACTCTCGGCTTTTGCCATGGGGGCGGCCGTGGGAGGGATTGGCGGGGTCTTTTTTGCCGCCTCCCAGGGTTTTGTCAATCCGACCTCCTTCACCTTTTTTGAATCGGCCCTGATTCTGGCGGTCGTGGTCCTGGGGGGATTGGGATCCCATGTCGGCGTGGTGGTTGCGGCCCTGGTGATCAATATTCTGCACGAACTGCTGCGCGAGTTTTCCGACTATCGGGTGCTGGTCTTCGGTCTGGCCATGGTGGTCATGATGATCTGGCGTCCGAGGGGATTGTTGCGAATGCGTCGGCAGTTTTTCCCGACGGGCAGGGGATTGTAACTTCAGGACAATATCCATTCACCATTTTGTGCGATTTCGTCGTGCATGGCGTCTGGAGCCAAATCGATCTCGCCGGGCCAGGTCACGGCTCCATAGTCGAGATACACCCGGGCGAAGAGGACCGGATCGCGCAGTGCCGCAAAAACGCCCGCGTCCTCGGCCTGTATGAGGCGAGACATCTCGACAATGCCTTCCACACCGTCCAGAAAACGCACTTTCAGTCGGTAGTTCGGCAACGCCCGCACCTCCGCTACGCGCCAGGGCGCGGTGAGAACTACGGGAGGGACGGGATCCGGAAATTGGGTTGCTTGTTCGCGCATCGTTGCCAATTCTCCATCAGTTCGGATTGGTGGATGGTTGCCCACTCACGTACCAAGGCCATGGCACGGTTGGGCAATTTTCCTTTCCGTCATCCTGTCTGCTGCACAGCATGGGGCAACTCTACCCGGACTTCCAGACCACCGCCATCCCGACCGAGCAGGACGACTGTTCCGCCGTGCATCTGGGCAATGCGCTCGACAATGGCAAGACCCAGGCCGGCCCGACCGGCACCACTCCGGGCGGAATCCAAACGGGTGAACGGCTGCAGCATCCGTTCCCGATCCGATGGAGGAATGCCGGGTCCCCGGTCCAGAACACACAGGCGCAATTTGTTGGCGATTGTTTCGGTCTGCACAACAATTTCTCCCTGGCCGCCATATCGCACCGCATTGTCCACCAGATTGGTGACCAGACGTTGCCAGGCCGAGACCCGCAAGAGGATGGGGGGCATGGATGTCCCGCAGAACCGCACGTTTTTTCCCAGACGAATATATCGGGTACAGATGGCCGCCACGCTGTCATGGGGATGGATCAGGGTCAGAGCTTCGGACGATTCATTCTTGGCAAAATCCAGAAATTGATCCAGCAGGGCGGTCATCTCCTCGATATCCTGGACCATGCCTTCACGGAGTTCGGGATCGTTTTCATCCATTTCCAGGCTCAAGCGCAGTCGGGCCAGGGGGGTCCGCAAATCATGCGAAACACCGGCCAGCAACAAGGCACGATTGGTTTCCAGGGTTTGCAGGTCGTCTGCCATGCGCTGGAATGCCTGACTCAGGGAACGCAGTTCCGCCGGACCTTCCGTGGGAGTCAGGAGCGGTTTTTTCCCCTGTCCGAGCCGGGTGGCTGCTTCGGCAAGACGGCGCAGGGGACCATTGACACGCCAGACCACCAGAAAGGCTCCCCCCAGAGAAAGAAGTCCCATGAGCGCCAGACCGGCAAACCAGTGCCATGGAAAAGGACGTTCCTGAAATTGGCGGGGCGACAGGAGCCAATAGTAGTGTTCGGCAAACCGCACCCGCAGCCACAGGCCTTCCCTGGCGGTGCGTACTTCGGTGGGATGGCCGAGAATTTCTTCCAGATTTTCGGATAGAACGTCCGGATGGGCCGTGTGACGCGGGCGTCCCGGTGGGGTGGCGTTGTCGGGTATCAGGCGCAAATAGCGACCTTGCGTCAGACGCTGCAAAGTGGCTTCCCGACTCTCTTTTTCCATGCCGGATAAAATATCCTCCAGCGTTTCGGCCTGGGCCGCCAACCGACCGGCCAGGCGTTGCATCCGGACCGTATCGGTAAACGAGTGGAACATGAAATAGGCGCTGAGGTCACGAATTCCCATGACCAGAAAAAGCAGAAGGGCCGTGCGTCCAAAAAGAGAACGCGGCAACTGGAAGGTTGGCATACGGGTCATCCTGGCAGGGGGGGAGGCGTTTCATCCGGGACAAATACGTAACCAAATCCCCACACTGTCTGAATGAAACGGGGCGTGGAGGGGTCCTCCTCGATCAGACGGCGCAGGCGGGAAACCTGGACATCGATGCTGCGGTCAAAGGCTTCATGTTCCCGACCCCGGGCCAGATCCAGAAGCTTGTCGCGGGAGAGGGGTTGGCGCGGATGGGTGGCGAGTACTTTCAACAGGGAAAATTCACCGGTGGTGAGGGTCACCGTTTCCCCATGGGAGAGCAGACGGCGCGTGGTCAGATGCAACACATGGGGACCAAAGCGAATCTCCTCTCCACCCGGGTCAGGTGCCCCCGGAATCAGAAGCGGACGCCGGCGCAACACGGCCTGGATCCGGGCCACCAGCTCCCTGGGATTGAACGGTTTGGGCAGATAATCATCCGCCCCCATCTCCAGGCCAACAATCCGATCCACCTCTTCGCCCTTGGCCGTCAACATGATGATCGGCACCTGGTTGGCCGTTCCCCGCAGGCGACGGCAATAACTCAGACCGTCCTCGCCAGGCAACATCAGGTCAAGCACCATGAGATTGACCCGGTGTTTGTTGAGAATTTTATCGGCATCGTCGGTACCGGCTGCAACCTGGACCTGAAATCCCTGTTCGCTCAAATAGCGTTTCAGGAGTTTTTGCAGGCGCAGATCGTCATCGACGACCAGAATGGTATGCACAGGATTTGACATGACGTGATTCTGGCAGATTTTTTCCTGCATGGAAATCATGCAGGTGTTACCAAATATTTCCCGGCCCGCCCGGGGAAACATTTTGTTACAATTTACCGCTTGCAGGTGCCGGCTCTGGAGTGGAAACATCTTGTTACAATTTTTTGCCGACAGGAAACACTCTGTTCACAATTCAGGCGTAGGTTCGAGTCCCACGTTCACCGGCACCAGGTTTCATGCAATCTGGACGGGACGAACGGTGTTGGCCGAAGGTTTCATGCAACCTGTACGCAGGAAACGACCTTGGCCGAAGGTGTCAGAAAGGAAGCATCACTTCAACGCCGGGAGAAATGCAATGTTGCACCATAAATTCAAATCAATTCTGATGGTTGCCTGTATCATGGCCATGGGTGGTTCCTGGAGCGTTCTGCATGCGGAAGAGGCGGCTGCCCCCCAAAAAGCCGCCACCGCCGCCGCCACGCCAGCCCCCAAAGTGGATGTCTCTTCCAAAGCGGAGGCTCCTGCCAAAGCGGAGGCTCCTGCCAAAGCGGATGCAGCCCAGCCCGGAAAAGAGAGGCATGAATTTCTGAACAAAATTCGCGGCTTGTTGAAACTGACTCCGGAACAACAACAGCGTTGGCAGGCCCTGGAGCAGGAGACCAAGGCGATGCGCCAGGAGATGGTCAGCAAGGGCAAAGAGCGGAAAAACATGTTCAAACAGGTTTTGGAACAGGAAAATCCCGATTTGGCCGCCCTGGCAGCCACGCATGACAAGGATGCCGACGAACGCATCCAGGCAGGCCGACGCATCCGGGACAAATGGATTGCCTTTTACGGGGATCTGACCCCGGAGCAAAAAAAGGAAGTCAAAGGATTTCTCAAGGAAAGAATGGGCAAAATGGCGGCACGTTGGGAAAAAATGCGCAACAGGGAAGGGGATCACTTTCCTGGCATGGGTCATGCTGCCGAATAATATGAGAAGGTGGGGCACTTGACGCCAGGCAGCGGATGGATTTGATGAAGAGAAGCGAGGATATCCAATCATGAACACTTCTTCCCTTTGGCGTTGCGTGCCCCTGGTCACCCTGATTCTTGCCGGTTGTGCTTCCGCACCGATTGGACCCAGTGTTCTGGCCATGCCCAGGAGTGGCCGGAGTTTTGACCAGTTTCGTTCCGACGATGCCGGGTGCCGTCAATATTCCCACAGCCTGTCGGGAGGCTCGGAGGTCGTCGATTCCGGAATGCGCAGTGCTGTCGCCGGTACGGTGATGGGGGCCGCCGCCGGGGCTGCCCTGGCCGGGCAACACGGTGCCGGTGTCGGTGCCGGTGCCGGATTGTTGGTGGGAAGTGTGGCCGGTATCGGAATGGGTCAGGATGCCGGCGAGCAGGCCCAGCGCAGATATGATTATTCTTACATCCAGTGCATGTATGCCAAAGGGCACCAGGTTCCGGTGCCAAGTTATGCAGTACAAACCGTTCACATCCCGGCTTATCAAGGTGCCGTGGCACCGGTGATGCAGATGCCGGTTTATCAGGGTGTCGTGACACCGACGGGGGCTGTCTATCCACCGCCCCCGCCTCCTCCGGGTTATGTATTGCCACAGTTCTCTCCGTGACAATAAAAAAATCATCATCAATCTTTTGCATGATCCGCGTGGCAGGTCGATCCATGAAACGGACCAATCGTCATCGATCTGTTTGGGTGATCCACGCGGCATGATGAGGATCTTCATATGAACATGAAAATAAACAAATTGTCATCGATCCTCTTGATGACAATTCTGGTGTTGCCACTGACAGCCGGGTCTCTTTTGGCAGGTGATCGTTCCGACAGTCGCAAGTCATGGAGCGGAAAAGATTCCCGCGGGCACGGCCATGGACATGACGGCAGATACAGCCATGGACATGACGGCAGATACAGCCATGGACATGGTTCTGCCGGACATTCCTGGAAACATCTGTCCAACTGGCGTTCCGGACACTGGAAACATGGGCACCACCATGGGCATTCGGGCTGGTGGTGGGTGGTGGGTGGTATCTGGCACCTCTATCCGCGTGCGGTCTATCCTTATCCCGATCCCTATTATCAGCCGCAGGTTGTCGTGCAACAGGTCTCCATACCGCCACAGGTTGTCCATACGGTTCAGACTCCCTTGCCCCCTCAGGTAGCCCAGGATTCGCCGACGTATCTGTCCGATACCGGACAAACCTGCCGCGAATTCCAGACGACCATCACCATCGATGGCCTGAAATATCCGGGCAGGGGGGTTGCCTGTCAGCAGGCTGATGGTTCGTGGCAGATGGCCCGGTGAGGGTTTTGGCGATGGTTTTTACGCACTTTTTTTCTTGAAAACAGGGATGGCATCTGTCTACGGTAACCGGCATGTCACACTCTCACGATCAGGAAATCGGACCTCGGTCCTTTACCGACCTGCGGGAATTCATGCGGTTTTTGGAGTCCTGTGGCGAGCTGGTCCGGGTGGATGTCCCGGTCGATGCGCGTCTGGAAATAACAGAAATTTCCCGACGCCTGCTGGCGGTGGGCGGTCCGGCGGTGTTGTTCACCCGGGTACGCCATGCCGGCATGCCGGTGTTGGCCAATCTGTTCGGCACCCAGCGCCGGGTTGGCCTGGGGATGGGACGCCGGGTGGAAGATTTGACGGAACTGGGTCATTTTCTGGCCACCTTGCGGGCACCGGATCCGCCGCAGGGGTTGCGGGAGGGGTGGCAGTTGCTGCGGCGTCTCTCCCGGGTGCGGCATATGCGTCCGGGCTGGTTGCGTCATCCTCCCTGCCAGGAGGTGGTGTGGAGCGGCCCGGATGTCGATCTGGCCCGCCTGCCGGTCCAGACCTGCTGGCCCGAAGATGCCGGACCTTTGATCACCTGGCCTCTGGTCATCACCCAGGGGCCCCAGGGGGGACCGGTCAACATCGGAGTTTATCGCCTGCAGGTGATTGGTCGCAACCGCGTGATCATGCGCTGGTTGCGGCACCGGGGTGGTGCCCAGCATGCCCGGGAACATGGCCGGACCCTGCCGGTGGCCGTGGCCATCGGCTGTGATCCGGCCACCATTCTGGCGGCGGTGACCCCGGTCCCGGAAACCCTGTCGGAATATGCCTTCGCCGGCCTGCTGCGCGACAAGGCCGTCGAGGTGGCACCGGCCCTTTCCGTCCCTCTGCCGGTCCCGGCCCGGGCCGAAATCATCCTGGAAGGGCAGGTGGATCTCATGGATCGTGCCATGGAAGGACCCTTCGGCGACCACACCGGCTACTACAACGAAACCGAACGCTTCCCGGTCATGACGGTGCATAAGCTCACCATGCGCCGCAACCCGGTTTATCTGAGTACCTTTACCGGTCGGCCTCCCGATGAACCGGCCATCCTTGCCCTGGCCTTGAATCGGGTCTTTGTGCCGTTGCTGAAAAAACAGTTTCCGGAGATTGAGGCCTTTCATCTGCCCATGGATGGGTGTTCCTACCGGGTGGCGGTGGTGGGGTTGCGCAAGCAGTATCCGGGACACGCCTTTCGCATCATGGCTGGAATCTGGGGATTCCTGCGCCAGTTTTTGTATACCAAATACGTGATTGTGGTGGATGCCAGCGTGCCCGTGGAACGGTGGAGTGCAGTGATCAAGGCCATGGGTCGCCATGTGCATGCGGCCCGGGATCTCAAGGTGATCGAAGCCACTCCCATCGACTATCTGGACTTTGCCTCTCCCGAATCCGGTCTCGGTTCCAAGCTGGGCGTGGATGCCACCACCAAGATGGGGGCGGAGTTGGCGGGTGTGGTCGTCTCCCCGGACGGTTGGGAACTCCGGGCAGCCGATTGGCCCACCGCCGTGGTGCGGATGGTCCCCTCCCTGCGGCGGGTTTACCGGGTTCCAGAGGCCCCCATGGTGGTGTTGACCCTGGATAAAAAAGATCCGCATGAGGCCCGCAAGGCAGTAGAAACTTTATGGCGTCTGGTCCCGCAGGGGGCTGGGGCCGAACAGATCCTGGTCACCGATCCGGACATCGATCCCGAATCCTGGGCCGATATTTTGTGGGCCTTGGCCACCCGGACCGATCCGGCCCGTGATCTCCTGCGCGAGCGGGACTCGGGGCGTTTTGCCCTGGACGCCACCAACAAACTGCCGGCAGAGACCAGCCGGGTCTGGGGACGGGTTTTGCAGATGGATCCGGTGACCCGGGATCTGGTCAGCGGGCGTTGGAGTGAATACGGCCTGCCAGGGTCCGGGAAGACGCCGTTTTGAATTTGAACGATTATCTTGAAGAAGATTCATGCTGACTCAAACGGGCCAGGTCGTGATCGAAGCTTTCAACAGTCCAGCTATTGGTTTGAGCAGTGGCGATCAGCAGGGCGTCCACCACGTCCACATTATGGTCCCGGAACAGCTTGAGACTGTCGCGTAATACAGGAAGAGAGCTGGCCTTCAAGCCTGGCATTTCCAGAAAGTTCAACAGTCGATTTGCCAATTCTGTACGTGGTACGTGATAAACTTTCAAAAGAACGTAGACGCACTCTACCAAGACCCCTTCCAACAAGTATGCATACTGCTGTCCCTGGCTGACTTTTGCCCAGAAGACCCCGGCGCGAATTGACCAGTCTGGATGATCATTCAGCAAATAGCGGAGAATGACGTTGGTATCAACGACAACTGTCAACATTTTGTGCCACCTCTGCCCATAGTCGTTCTCTTGCGACTTTCAAGGGAATGTAATCCTTCGCATAACGTTGCAGGCAGCCTGCCAGGATTTCTGATGGTACAGGTTCCTGCACAGGGAATGGCTTGTTTTCGGTCTGGCAGAGGATATTGCGTGTCACAATTTCGACCAGCATTTTCCTCAACGATTCACCCAGGGTCATATGCATCAACGCCGCTTGTTGCTCCAAGTGTTGGATGATCGTCTCGTCTACATCAGGAATCACAATTTGGCCCATGCTTTTTCTCCCCTGTGCTGGCATTTTCCAGTGGATTCATTCCTGCTCTTGAATTCACTCCTGCTCTTTTTTTTTGACACAATAGATTCCACCCTCTTTCAGGCCCGGCTTGAAGCAGCCATTGCAGGATTGACAGGTCGATGGTGAGCGATCCCCTCGTTGCCACCTGTTGGCCAGATCCGGTTCGCGAATGAAAGGACGCGCCAGGGCAATATAATCCGCATCTCCTGATTGCAGGGTTTGTTCAAGCAGTTCCAGGGTGCGAAAGCCGCCCACCACCAGGATCGGACAACGCGCAACTGCCTTGATTTTGCGGGCCAGATCCCGATGATACCCCTCTTCGGCGAGTGAACCGGCCCGGCCCCGTACCGGAGTCTGTTTGCCGGATGCCGCCGTTCCTCCACTGACCTCGATGGCATCGATCCCCGCCGCTGCCAGTTTTTCCGCCGCGATCATGGCTTCGGCCAGCGTCAACCCTCCTGCCAGGAAGTCGTCGCCATTGAGCTTGATCAGCACCGGATAGTTGGGTCCCACCGTCTGCCGGACTGCGGCATGGACTTCCATTAAAAACCGCTGCCGATTTTCAATGCTGCCGCCATAGTCATCGGTGCGCTGGTTGCTCAGGGGGGAGAGGAACTGGTTGATCAAATAGCCGTGTGCCGCATGCAGTTGGACCGCATCGAAGCCGGATGCCTTGGCCCGGCGGGCCGCAGCGGCAAAGGCGCTGACCAGGGCGGCAATGTCGTCGCGGGTCATGGCCGCCGATGGCTCGGGACACAGGTCATTGCGGATTCCAGAGGGGGTCCATGGCAGGTGATTCAAACCGGTGGTGTCGGCCTTGCCTCCCGTATGCACCAGTTGAACAGCAATGGTTCCCCCTTCGACATGGACGGCTTTTGTCAAACGTTGCAGGGCATCGATCCGCTCATCCGTATGAATACCCATGGCCCCGGCCAGTTGGCGACCATCGGCCCGTACATGGGCATATCCGGTCACGATCAACCCCACGCCGCCCCGGGCCAGATCCCGATAACAGGTCATGAGTCGATCCGTCGGGCTTCCATCCTCGGTACACATGCCCTCCCAGGTGGCTGAACGAACCAGACGATTTTTCAACACCATGCCATTGATGACGGTTTTTTCAAAAATGTGTTTCATCCTGTCACCTCGCCAACTGTATTTCCACCCAAAACCTCAGACAACGAACCACCGTCCAGAACCCGGTCTGTCCACACCTGCAATGTTTCAAGGTTGGCAGCCTGCACCTGCGCTTCAACCTGGGCAGACAGGTCGGGAAAACGCCGCCGAAGCATTTGGAGTAAAATATTGGCCCTCTCTTCCTTGCGGCCTTTTATCCATCCATCTTCCAGGGCCTGCTCGATGGCTCCCCGTTTGTCGGCAATGGCGATTCCGGCATTGTCATAAAATTCCAACTCTTCTGCCGTCATGTTGGCAGCCATTGCCTTTTCAAACGCATGCCGAATCGGTGGCCAGGACATTTTTTCCGGAACGATTTCCAGCGATCCGGCATACCGGATGAACCAGATCCATTGATCGAGAAGACTCTCCACCTCTTCCAGGGATTTTTTGAACTTTGGCAACTCAATGAAATAATAAAGAATTTCTTGCAGGTATGTCTGACCGGTAAGCGTCTCGCGGTGTTCATGGCGGGAAACGCAATGGTCGAAACCGTCGAACAGAATAAAATCGGTGATCGTGATGGCAATCACCTGGTTGAGTTTCGGGTAATCCTCGCCCCGGGCGATCTGGTTGGCATAGGTCTTGGCGGCATTGTATTGGATGCGTTTCAACAT
>JADGCO010000016.1:0-39545 GCA_015228935.1 Magnetococcales bacterium
TGAAATCATCTCAAAAACAGCTCGAAAAATGGGCAAAGCTGCGAAGATGGGTTGAGTGCCTGGTGGGTAGACTCGTTGGGCATCAGGGTGGCGAGATTCTTGCGCATATCGGAAGGACCCAGCATGCCCGGCACAAACGCCCGCAAGCGCCCCGTAGACAAGCCATCATCATAGGCATTGATCAACAGCGTCAGTTCGATCTGCGAGTGAGAGGCCAGATAGGGTGACAGACTCGCCGTGCCTCGCCCGCCACTGAACAATACCACCCGAATCTTGTTGCGCATGCCCGTTCTCCCCCAGGTTCAACTCGTGTATCGAGCCAGCCGAATCCTGTCGCACATGCCCGTTCTCCCCCAGGATCAACCCGTGTATCGAGCCAGCCGAATCCCGTCACACATGCCCGTTCTCCCCAGGACAAACCCGTGTCTCCTACCGGGAAAAAAAAAGCAGGATCGCAGGGACTTGTCAATCCACAAGGCAGAGTGTCAACAAAGTCCACAAGGCGATCAACCCGTCGCATGTCAATCCACAAAGCGAAATTTCAACAAGGTCCACAAGGCGATCACTCCGTCGATGGGACGAATTTTTTTGCCTTCGGCAACCGTGCGCGGCGCATAGGCAATGGGAACATCCACAATCTTTTGCCTGGCTTTGACCAATTTGGCGGTCAATTCGTGATCGGTTTCAAAACCGCGGGTGCGAACATTGAAATTTTTGATGATGGCCGCCGGATAGATTTTATAGGCCGTCAAGAGATCGGTCAGCCAGCAGCCATAGAGCAGAAAGGCCCAGACACTCAAAACGATATTCATGATCCAGGGTCCCAGGCTTTGCTGGGGATGGCGGCCTGGAAACAGGGTCCACCCCCCCTGTTGCGCCCTGACGCCCAAAATGCGGCTGCCATACACCACGTCACCCCGTGCCAATGCCCGCAACATGGGCAGATAATCCGCCGGGTCGTATTCCAGGTCGGCATCCTGGACCAGAACATAATCGCCCACCGATTGACGAATGCCGTGCTGAACGGCACTTCCCTTGCCGGCATTCGCCTGGCGCAGGACCCGTACACCGGCAAAAGCGGCGGCCACTGACCCGGTTGCATCCCGGGATCCATCATCCACCACTATGATTTCCTTGCCAAACCCCAGGGATTCCGTATCCACGGCCAGAATGCGTTCCAGCAACTGTCCAATAAACTGTTCTTCGTTATAAGCAGGGATGATGATGGACAAGGTCTTCATGGATTCTCACAAAAGGCCGTCTGTGGGTGTCCGGGTCCTTCATTTTTGCCAGGCAAGGGTCCGTTTCAACATTTCGGCAATGTTGCGCATGAGCTTGCCCAGCAAAAACCGTGGATTGAAAATCTTGAGCATGTAGGGAATATTGAGCGGATCCCGCAAGGCAAACATCAGGTAGGTGCGCAGGATGAACCCTGGAAAATTGAAATCTTTCAGGCCGGACGGGGTGTAGGTCCGCACCCCGTCTGAATAGGTTTTGGGCAGCAGACCATCAACAATTTCCCCCTCGCGCACCAGCTCGTCATAGATCGGCGTGCCTGGCAAGGGCTGAAAATTGCCCAGGAATATGAAGTTGAATCGACACCGGCGAATGAAATCCAGGGTCAGCATGAGGTCTTCCCGGGTCTCGCCGGGAAAGCCCACAATGAAAAAAGCCTGGACCTTCAAGCCGGCCTTGCGCAACTGATCCACAACCCCCGGGATCAGGTCGAGATTGATCTTTTTTTTCATGCGTTGCAAGGTCCGGGGGGAACCGCTCTCCGGGGCCACAATCACGAAACGCCAACCCGCCTGTTTCATCAGACGCCACAATTCGGGATCGCCGCGTTGCATGCGGATGCCGTTGGGTGTTCCAAAACCAATTCCCGGCAGGTTGAGGGCGATCATGGCCCGGCAGAATCTTTTGGCATAATCGACATTGAAGGTAAAATTGTCGTCGATGATGTTGAACCAGCGCGTCCCCCATTCATCATAGAGATACTTGATCCAGGCCACGACATACTCCAGGCTGTGGACCCGGACATCGCGCCCGTTCAGGTTGGGTGCATTGCAAAAGGTACACTGGTAGGGACAGCCCCGGGTGACCCAGATGGGGGCATTGTTGATGACGGTGGTGTTCCAGCGATAACCGATTGCCCGATAGCCTTGCAGATCCATGGCCGCATAATCGGGAATGCGAATCCGATCCAGATTGGTTTCCCGTTCCACATCGTTGGTGTGCATCTGTCCGGATCCATCGAGCCAGGTCAGGCCCTTGACCCGGCTCCAATCCGGATTCTGCTGTTCCAGTTCATCGAGAAACACGGGAAACGACAGTTCCGCCTCTCCCCGAAACAAAAAATCAATTTCCTTGTTTTGTATAATCTTTTCATAATAGGATGAGGCCTGGACCCCGCCAATCACGGTCACGGCATCCGGCAGGATGTTCCGGACCAGACGGAACAGATCCATGGCTTCGGGAAAGGTCGGTCCCCAACAGGTAACCCCCACCACTCTGGGCGCAAACTCTCGCAGCTCGGCGGCCAAGGCAGGCGACCTGGCATCCCTGTCTGTCAGGACACAGTTCACAATCCGCACCTCATGACGTTCCAGATCGAGATTGCTTTTCAGGTATCCCAAAGCCAGAGGCATGACGGTGGTACGATCAAAACCATGGGGCCAGATGAGGGCAACCTTCACAAAAAATCCTCTCTATGGACGTGTCCATGAATAACCCAGACAGAACAGTCCCCATCGGCACAAGGCAGCAGCTTGTCTGAGCAGTTATCATATTCAACTTGTTTGTTGATAAATCCTGTTCGGTCAACAGGATGCCGTTTGCCTGGCAGCCTGGCGGCGGGCCAGTTCGGCTTCCACTGTTCGGACATCGTCCAACGTATTGACACCCAAGGTATCCAACACCTCATGGATGCGCAAGGTCGTCACGCACCCGGGTCCTGTTTCAAACCACGGCAGGGATTGCAGTAAATTGAACTCCCTGGTCTCGTTACCCAGGCCGGCACCGGAGTGCCGGAACCGTTCCAGGGTGGGGTACAGAATGGCACTCGTCAACAAAAACAGGCCACAATCATTTTCACCTGTTGCGGTTTTGATCTCTTTTTCCCGGGCCTGCAAGACGGCCTGGATGCGACCCTGCTCATCCCGCTGCAAGTGGATATAGGGATTTTCCTTGACGATACTGGGCAGGGTCAGGGTGGCATGGGGACGTTGTTCGTGCAGGGTGGCACAGGCCAGCAAGGTTTCCTGGCGCAGGGTGACCTGATCGCCCCAGACCACGACGGTATAAGGGGTTTTGACGACGGATCTGGTCAACAGGACGGCATCCCCCATACCGGTTGGCGTCTCCTGGATGACCACTTCGCAGGCATCTCCCAGCCTCTCTTGCAGGACGGGTTCTACCTGGGAACGATTGTCCGGTGACAGTACAAAAACGAAGCGGGAGCAAACCTGTCCGAGGGAATCAAGGAGCCAGTCCAGGATCGGGCGACCCAGGATGGGATACAAAATCTTGGGCAACGGTGACGCAAGCCGCGAACCACGGCCAGCCGCCGGGACCACCGCCGTCCAGAGCTGCGGATGAATCGTAACCGATTTGACATCATGGATGTCAACAATGGGAGATATCATCGGCGAGCAAGGCATCGAGACTGTTGATCATGGCGAAGACCGAGTATAGCCGAAGCTGGTCAGCCGTCAAGGTACCCGTCATGCCGACCACGCGAATCCCGGCCCCTTGCGCGGCCTGGATGCCGGTGATGGCATCCTCCACCACCAGGGCCTGTTCGGGAGTCACCTGCAAACGACGCAAGGCTTCCAGGTAAATCCCGGGATCCGGTTTGGCGTGTAGCACCTCGTCGCCGCTGAGAACCACCTGAAAGCAATCCGTCAATTGCGCCGCCTCCAGGAACACCCGCACACTGGCCAGGGAGGCCGAACTGGCCAGGGCCAGCCGGTATTTTTTCCGCAACTGGCGCACCACTTTCTGACAATGGGGAAAAAGGGGCCGGGTTTCTGCCAGAAGCTGCCGTGCCCGCACCTGCTTGCCCAGGGTCAGTTTTTCGACCAGCGTGGCGTCGGGCAGGCGACCGGCACCTTGCAACAGATGGGCAAACATTTCGTTGGTCCGCCGCCCGGCAATGAGATGATACGCCGGCATCTGCAACCCGATCTCATCCAGCACCTCCTGAATGGCCTGGGCGTGGGCGGCACTGGAGTCCCACAGGACGCCATCCATATCAAAAATAATGGCTTGAACATTTTCCGGAATTTTCATGGCGTCCTCAACAAACCCCTTTCAAAGAAATTATTTTCTGGGCTGCTGCATGGCCTGGGTCACCCGCCGGACCCGTTCCTGCCGGATCGCCTCGCCCATGGCTTTGCCTGCCAGACCCTGCTTCAACAATGCTGTCGTATCGATGTTCTGACACACAGCCAGGGCCGCACGCAACAACCGGGCCTGAGGATAATCCACCTGGGCCATACCGCGTCCCTGCATATCCGCCGTGCAGGCCATCAAGACCCTGTCGAACCGTTCCGGATTGCGAAACGCATCGGCATCCGTCAATAAACGCACGATGGTTTTGGGCCGCATCTGGTTGGCCAGATGGACCCGCATGTGCAACCGGGCTGTCAAGACCCCAATCTGTTGTTCATGCGCCGGAATCCGCAACCGCCGACACATGCTTTCGATACAACCGACCCCTTTCTCTTCATGGCCGTAGTGATGCGGCAGGAGAGACCTGGGTGTCAATCCCTTGCCCAAATCGTGGACCAGCGCCGCAAAGCGCACTTGCGGATCAGGACTCAATCGCGCAGCCTGTTCAAGGACCAAGAGGGTATGTTCCCAGGCATCCCCTTCCGGGTGATAGCGGGGTGGTTGACTTTGCCCTTGCAGGGCGGCCAGTTCGGGAAAGACAACCGGCAGGGCACCACAGGCATCCAGGATGCGCAGGTAGACGGCAGGGGCATCGGTGGTCAAGGCCTTGCGTGTTTCCTGCCAGACCCGCTCCGGGGTCAGGGTTGCCAGTTCGCCGGAACGAGCCAACCTTTTCATCAATTGCAAAGTTTCCGGGGCCACCCGAAACCCGAGGGAAGCAAAGCGGGCCGCAAAACGTGCCACCCGCAGGACCCGCAATGGATCTTCCACAAAAGCCACCGACACATGTCGCAACCAGCGCTCTTCCAGGTCACGCTGCCCGGCAAACGGATCGATCAGACCGGTCGTCTCTGCCCAGGCCATGGCATTGATGGTCAAATCCCGGCGCGACAGATCCTCCGCGAGGGTGACCCGGGGATCAAAATGGGTCGTAAAACCCTTATAACCCGAGCCACTTTTGCGTTCGGTGCGGGCCAGGGCATACTCTTCGCCGGTTTCCGGATGGAGAAAGACCGGAAAGTCCGCCCCAACCTGGCGATATCCCAGGGCCAGCAGGTCGGCAGGGGTTGCCCCCACCACCACCCGGTCCACATCCCCTGTCGGCAGTCCCAGCAACCGGTCACGGACACAACCACCTACCTGGTAGATTTGCCATCCGGCCAAAGTGTGTCACTCCCGACCAACCCTGCGTGCAATCCACTTTGACCAGCCTGTCATTCGGCAGGCACCACAAAGCCGGTGGCCTTGATGCGTTCCTGCATCAGGGTGACGACCTGTTCGGCCTCCTGACGACTGGCAAAGGGACCAACCCCCACTCGAAACCAGGTTGTCTCCCCCATTTTGACCCGCCGACCGAACACCGGCAGGGGACGATCCCGAAAACGAATCTGGTTCACCTGCCGGACCAGGGCATCGGCTTCCGCCTGTTCGGAGTGGGATGTCAACTGCACGATGAACCCACCCTGCCCATGCCCGCCGCTGCGACCCGGTTCAACCACTTTTTCCGCCGCAGTCTGTACCTGACGGAGCCGTGCTTCCAATTCCGCCACCCGTTTCTCGGCAGATTGTGCCCGTTGCAGACGTTCTTCCGTCTCTGCCAGACGTTGGCGGAGGGAATTCATGGCCCGGAGTTGTTCTTCTCCGGCACTGTTTTCGGCCCCCACGATGGCGCTACCCGTTGCTGATTCCATTGCTGGCGTCACCGACCGGCGTTCCTGATCCGTCAACTGCTGTTGCAGGGTTTGCACCTGCCGTTCCAAGGCACTTGCCCGGCGTTTTTCCCGTTCCAGAGCGCCCGCATGTTCATCCAACTGTAGCCGCAGGGTTGTCACCTGTTGTTCCATGGCTCCTGCCCGCCGCTTTTCCCGTTCCAGATCGGCTGCCTGGTCAACTGACGGTAACCGCAGTTCTCCCTTCTGTTCACCCGACGGCAAACGCGCTTCACCTTTCTGCTCACCCAACGGCAGACGCGCTTCACCCTTCTGCTCACCTGACGGCAGACGCGCTTCACCCTTCTGCTCACCCGACGGCAGACGCGCTTCACCCTTCTGCTCACCCGACGGCAGACGCGCTTCACCCTTCTGCTCACCCGTCGGCAGACGCAATGCAACCTTTTGATCATTCGGCGGCATACGCGGTTCACCCGGCGGCACACGCGATTCGGCTGTCACTTTATTTTCGGCGTCGATATCTCTTGCCATGCTCTGCCCGGTACGATACCCCTCCGCCTCCGTGGCATCCCCTGGAGTGGAAAGATCCCTGATAGCCGACTCAGAAGCAGATTGGTCCTCTCCTGCAACTGTTGTCTCGGCAAACTCCACGACACCGGCCCCGGAATCCCCCTCATCCATGGCCCACCAGGCAACACCACCCACGCCAAGAACGATGGCCATGGCCAGAAGGATCCAGGGCCAAAGAGTCGTTCCCTGCCGCGTTTCCATGACTGCTTCAGCCGCGGCTTGCTTTTGAATATCCGCACGGATCTCCATATCGTCCGGGGATTCCGGAGTCTGGTACCACGCGGCTTCACGTGCCAGGGATGTGGCTTTTCCAGAGGATGTCCGCCGCTCTTGGTCCTCGCCCGATCCATGGCCGGATTCAGGCAACGCATCCTCTTCGGAAAGAGCATCCGATTTTTGTTTCGACTCCTGGTCAACCCCTTCGGCTGACACCGGGATACCTGCCTCTGTCGGCTGATCTGCCTCATCCTGCGCCTTTGGTACGGCAATTCTTGTCGGAGCTGACGGGGCGGATGCCGATCCTTCAATGGAAGGGGTCATCGCATGGATAAAAGCCATGGCCGAGGCCAGACGCTGGCGTGGATCCCAGTGCAGCGCCCGTTCCAGGATCATGTTTTGCTCATCGCTCAACATGGCCAGGGGTTTTGGCACGGGTCCTTCACCACGCCAACGGGCCGCACTCAGGGCACGTCGATCCTCATCCGAAAAGGGCAGTTGACCCGAGACCATTTCATAAAACATCACTGCCAGGGCATAGATATCGCCACCCGAGTCCGGGGTTTGCCCCAGAAAGCGGGCACCGCCGTGTTCTGCGAAGAGGAGCGTATTCCGGGCCTGCCCCATGCCGGCACTCTTGACCACATACTGTTCCGGAGAGGCATAAGGAACCTGTTCCTGCAATATTTTCTGGTCAAAATCCACTCCCCGGCTCCAGGCCAGGGCACGCAGAGCATAAGCCAACCCGAAATTGACCAGTCGTACCTCACCACTGGCCATGATGATGACATTGCCCGGATTGAGATTGCGATGACAAACCCCTTCGAGATGGGCATGGTTCAAAACGACGGCGATTTTCTTGACCAGTTCCAGGGCTTCAGAGGGGGGCAGGACCCCTCCCGAACGACCGGCCCGCAACGTGCCAAGCGTGACACCGTCCTCGTAAGAAGAAAGCAGAAAACGCCGCTTTTGCCCGGCATCGTACAGGTGACCCAGAGAGGGTGAGACACCCGGATGCACCGAAAGCTTCGCAATATCCGCAACAACTTTTTCAAATTTTTCAAAAAAAGCCGTATCGGCAGCAGAAAAAAGGTCCGGGAGAGCACGCAGCACCAGCATGCGTCCCGTTCCCGTCTCCTCCGCCAAATAAACGGAACCCAGCGCCCACTTGCCAAACGGACGGCGGACTGTGTATCGCCCCGCGTCGATCTTCGTTCCAGTGTCCATGGTGCCAAGTGATACCCGAAAAAAACGGCGCGGCTCAACCACTAAATCGCCTTTTTCCTGAAATTCAGGAAAAAATATTCCCTTGCATTCTGTTCCCGGATGAAATCCGGAAGATCATCAACATCCATGTCTTGGAAAAAAACAGGAAGATCATCCACTTCCATGTCCGGGAAAAAATGCGTGTTTCTGGTCAGCTCACATTGAAACCTGCGAACGCCCGGCATCCTTGGCCCGGTACAGGGCGTCGTCAACCCGCGCCATGAACGTTGTGGAAGATTCGCCCCGTTCCCAGCACGCCACGCCAATACTCACCCCCAATTGCCTGGCACCTGGAGCCTGGATATGCAAATCCGTAACCGACTGGCACAAACGTTCCAGCAAAAGGCGGGCATTGGTCATGTCCGTGTTGGTCAGGATCAGGGAAAATTCATCCCCGCCAACCCGGGCCAACACATCCGTGTCCCGCACCATTCCCGAGAGGGTGCGGGAAACCTGCCGCAGAACTTCATCGCCCTCGCCATGTCCCATCCGGTCGTTGATGGCCTTGAAATGATCCAGATCCATCCCGGCCATCACCAGGGGTGTCCCATATCTCTGGGCCTTGGAGATTTCCTGCTCCAGGCGTTCGTTGAATACCCGCCGGTTGACCAGGCCTGTCAAAACGTCCCGCCGTGCCTGATCATAAAGATCCTCGTAGGCCAGGGCACGCTCCAGAGGTCCACGCAACTCAGAGGTCATTTCGCCAATAAACGGCACCAGAACGGATTCCACCTCGGGAGTTGCCCCATGCAGAATCAGGATCCCTTCCATGGGACCATCCGGGTTCAGGTCAACAAAGCAATATCTCAATCCCGGACGATCCACACAGGACCCACATCCGACTGCGGGTTTTTCATTCATGATCTTATTAGCAAAATCAAGAAGTTCTTGACGTTGTGGACCATGCGTGGAGCAGACCATGTGACTCCGGTTCCGTGCCACATTCCGATAGGCAACCAGATCGTGCCGCATGTGTGGCATCAGCCAGACCGAAAACGCATCCACCATGGAAGCCAGGTCGAGCATGCCGGACAGTTGCTTGTGCAGATCGTAGATGCGGGCCAGGTGTTCATTCCGGCGCCGATACCAGTCCAGTTCCTCGATCAGGTTGGAGGAATAACTGGTCAGCAGCAGATTTGCCTGGCTTTCCAGTGACCGGTTTTTCAGGTTGAGAATGATGCCCATGACTTTTTGCTCCCCTGACAGGATCAACAACGGAGAACCGACTGTTCAATGCACTGTTGGAGGTTGCCAAGTTCATGCCAACCCTGGAAGCCCGGGTATTCAAATTGTTAATATTTCAACATAAACAATGTTCTAAATATAATCATGCCAGCAAGGAACCTTCCCGGAAAGTCGCTTCATTCCCGATCAGGGGAGAATTTTGCCGCCATCGGCAAGGAAGGATTGTAACAAGCACCTGGAAATTCCTGCCTGGTACGGAGTCAAAGCCACCAATCAAAAACCACCCCATTCTCACCTGGAAAAGGGCAGTTTGCTGATCGTGAAACCACTTCGGCATCGACGCCAAACAAAAAAACCGCCCTGTTCTCACCTGGAAAAGGGCGGTTTGTCGGTCGTAAAACCGCTTCGGTACCGGTCGTGAAACTGCTTCGGCTATTGGAGAAGATTCAGACTGTTGGCCGAGAGCCGGTTCATCTGGCCCTGCAAGGCCGCACCAAAACGCTGCTTGACCATGGAACTGACCAGACCTGCCGTGGCCTGGCCATAATCGGTTTCCTGGATGGTGGCACGCGCCCCTTGCACCGCCCCGTTGGTACTTTGCAGCGAAGAGAGTCTGGACTCCAAACCCGACTGGGCTGCACCCATCTGTCCCCGGGCTTGGTTCAGAGTATCGAGGCTGGTGTCAATCGAGGAGATGGCACTGGCCGCCCCTGCCTGCGTTGACAGATCCACCTGCGGAAACGCCGCCGACAGGTTTGGCAAGTCAAGCGCGGTCTGATCCGCCGCTCCGGCACCGGTCTGCAACGTCAAAGTCTGCCCGGTTCCCAACAAATCCTGGCCGTTATAGCTGGTCTTGGTCACGACATCGTTGATCTGTGACTGGATCTGCTGGGCCTCGGCTTGAAGATTGGTACGATCCGCACTGGAGAGCGTCCCATTGGCGCTCTGCACGGCCAATTCGCGCAGACGCTGCAAACCGTCGCCGATCTGCCCCATCCCGGCATCGGCCACCTGGGTGACGGAAATTCCCTCATTGACGTTACCCAGCGCCTGATTGTTGCCGCGAATTTCGCGCGTCATACTGTCGATCATGTTCATCAGACCGGGACCATCCTGGGCCTGATTGATGCGATTCCCGGAGGCCAACTGCCGGAACAAGCCATTCATTTTCGTCCGGGAAGACCCCATCTGCTGAATCAACCCTTGACCAACAGCGTCCTGAATGGGAAATGCCATGGGTATCCCTCCTGTCAATGCCACAAACCTGACTGCAAACCTCACCCAACAAACACCGGCTGCCATCATCCAACACAACCTCTTTTACATAATACAAAACCCCGGCACAAATTCCAACATGTTTCATGGCCAGACGTGTTTTCCATACCCGGCCCCTGTCAATTCTGCTAGAATCGGGGCAACGTCAGCTCCAATCTTCTCATGAGACCGGCCCGATACCATGATCGAACTCGACCTGCACGATGAAAATTTTCGCAATCTCCGGCTCTTTCAGGGCGTCAGTCCCGAGTCGGTCGAACACATTTTGAAAACCTGCGCCATCCGTCGTCTGCAACGCGAAGAGATTCTGCTTTCGCCCGGCCAGTCCAACAGTGAAATTTTTCTTCTTCTTTCCGGATCCCTGCGCATTCACCTGGAAACCCTGGGCACACCCGCCCTGACCATCATTCAACCCGGCGAGTGCGTCGGCGAAATGTCCATCATCGACAACGAAATCGCTTCGGCCTTCGTGGTGGCAACCGACGAGAGCAGGCTCTTGACCATCCACCAGGATGCCCTGTGGCAACTGATCCACGTCTCCCACCAGGTGGCCCGCAACCTGCTCTATATCCTGTCGCGCCGCATGCGCTTCACCAACGACGTGATCGTCGAAAACAGCAAGCGCCAAACCCTCCTGGAACATTATGCCCGGGTCGATCCCCTGACCGGGCTGTACAACAGACGCTGGATGGACGAATCTCTCGCCCGGCAGATCCAACGGTGCCAACACAGTGACAAACCCCTCTCCCTGATCATGATGGATGTGGACCGGTTCAAAAATTTCAACGACTCCCATGGCCATCTGTCCGGGGATTTTGCCCTGATCACCCTGGCCCAGACCATGTCGGAAATGTTGCGTCCGGGGGATTTTGCCGCCCGTTATGGCGGAGAAGAGTTCATTGTCGTCCTCCCCGAAACAAGCACTGCCGACGGATTGACGATTGCCGAACGATTGCGGGTGTCCATCGCCGAAACCGACATTCTGACCGGTGACGGTTCCACCCTGCCCCCCTTGACCATTTCCGCCGGCATTGCCACTTCCCCCCCTGCCACCTCGGCTGAAGAGCTGATCGCCAGCGCCGACAAGGCGCTCTACCAGGCCAAGGCAGCGGGACGTAACCGGGTCATCTCAATGACATGAATACGGCACAAAAATCCCGCCTGCCCATGATCCTGGCCCTTCCGGCACAAAAATCCCGCCTGCCCGTGATCCTGGCTCTCCCGGCACAAAAATCCCGCCTGCCCATGATCTGGATACTTCCGGTCCTGGCCCTGTCGTTTTTTCCCGCAACCGGTGCATCTGAACCCCAGACCAGCTTTCCCATCGTGGGCACAGCAACCGTCCTTGACGGAGATACCCTGCTGGTCAATGGTCAGAAGATTCGTCTGCACGGCGTGGATGCCTGGGAACATGGACAAACCTGCCCTGATGAAGCCGGCAAGCCACTTCCCTGTGGTGACATGGCAACCTCCTTTTTGAAAAAAATGGTCGCTGGGGTACCTCTGTATTGCCTGCCTCTTCTCCGCGACAAATACCGGCGCCATGTCGGTCACTGCCTGTTGCTTGGTCGTGATCTGGGCTGGATCCTGGTGGAACAAGGGTGGGGTGTCGCCTACACCCGTTACGACGATTATTATCGTCAACCGGAACTGCAAGCCAAAAATCAACACCTGGGTGGCTGGCAGGGTTTTCCCCGTTACGAACCCATTCCACCAGAAAAATGGCGCATCGCCGACCGCTCCAAACCATCCCTTCGATAGAGGTCCCGTCATGAAACCTCCTGCCCAGTCAAGAATCCGGATGCGTCCTGAGCTGCTTCAGCCCTGGTCTGTCGCTCTTGCGCTCATGGGATTGTCTCTCTCCTGGTCATGGCCAGTGGAGGCGGACATCTACGAATGTGTCAACCGTGTCTCCGGTGACCGGGTTTGGCGAAATCGCCCCTGCGATCCGAGTGAAAACAGAAAATTCCACCAGGCAACAACCCCTGTCACCCCCAAAGAGACAACCCCGGCAACTCCGGCAACTCCGGCAACTTCGGCAATCCCCCCAACTCCGCCAACCACCGCCGCTTCAACATCGGATGCACATCCCAACCCGACCCAACAGGCATCCTCTCCCCCCGCAGCCCCGCAATCGTCTGCTGCCCCGGGTCAATCCGCCACCGGCAATCCGCCTGTCAGCCAGCCGACTCCAGGCAAATCCGAACCAGACAAGCCCATGCCTGAAAACAAGTCCGGAGTCCCCACGCTCCCCCCGGTCAGCACACCACCCGCGCCCCCCTCTCCCGGCACAAATCTGGCCGATGTGGATCAGGTCCTGATGGTCGCCGCACGCCAAAAAAACAGCCAAAACGGCCAGATCGCCATGAGATTTCAATATCGCGATTCCAAAAACAATCGCGAAATTCAATGGGAATCGAAACTGAAAAGGGTTTTGACATCCTGCACCCTCTTCGTGGACGAAGGAACACCCGGCCCGGATGCCCCCAATAAAGACAAACCCCTGGGAAGCGGCAAAAAACAGTTGAATCAAGGTTCCGGACTGTTCGGCTCCTGGCAGGAGTCTTTTCCGCTGCATATCCCTGCCGATTATCTGACCACAACAAAAACGGAAACTTTTGGTCGCATCGAATGCGACATGGAACTGCCGAACGGCAAGCGCCTCCATACCCGGACCGTCGCATTCAACAAGATACCCCTGACCAGCAATGCCCCATAAACCAGGACGCCCAACAAACAGTTCCCGGTCACGTTCATGACCATGCCGCAGCACCAGACAGACCCAAACCTTGCCTTGGATGCCTTGCTGGCCACGCTGCGTGAGGCCTTGGTACGAACGCCGCATGCCCGGGGGGACCATACGGATCTTTGCCGGCACCACAACGCCGGCATGCCCCCGGCAACCCTGAATCACTGTCACTGTCACGTCGCCCGGATCGTGCAAACCCTGGCAACGCCCATGCCCCGCGCCGAAGCCATCCTGGAAACCGTGCGGGCCGCCCGGCATGCCTGTCACATACTGGCCGATCCAACATCACCTGCCACTCTTCAGGCTTTGCACCTCCTGCAAACCGCCTTGCAGCGGTTGGATGCCACAGAAAGCAGTTCTTGACAGGCTTTGCACATCCTGCAAACCACCTTGCAGCGGTTGGATGCCACAGAAAGCAGTTCTTGACAGGCTTTGCACATCCTGCAAACCGCCTTGCAGCGGTTGGATGCCACAGAAAGCAGTTCTTGACTTGCGGTTTGTTTGCCTGTTAAAAACGCTTGGTGAAGAATTTTACAACATTAATAATTTTTAATGTTTCAAATTTTCGCGGTGCCTGACCTGATGTGGAATAAAATATATTGTGATCCCTGGAAAAAAGTGGTGGTCATGGTTGCCATGATCGTTATGGCCGGATCTCCCGGAAGTGTGGCTGGTTTCCAGGGAGGCGGAATCTCCGGAACGGATCCGAACTCCCCGGAGGCAACACCTGAACGGCCCGGAGGAATGCCTGTACGCGAAATTCGTGGCCATTTGCTGCCGCGCCAGTTTACCACCCTGGCCAGCGAAGTGGCGGCCAAGGTGGAACAGATTACCGTGCGGGAAGGGGAGCGGTTCAAGGCGGGCCAGCCTCTGATTGTCTTTGATTGCACGCAGCAAAAAACCCAACTGAATCGCGCCACGGCTGTGGCCGCTTCCGCCGAACGGGTCCTGGCAGCCAATCGCCGCCTCGTGGTCTTGAAAGCGGCAGGCGAGTTGGAAACAGAAATGTCGGCCCTGGAAGCCGCCAAGGCACGGGGCGATATGCAGGTGATCAAAGCCACCCTGGAAAAATGTCAGATTGTGGCCCCCTTCGCCGGGCGGGTGGCCGAACAAAAAATTCGTGAACAACAGTTTGCCCAACCCGGCCAACCCCTCCTGGAAATCCTGGATGATTCAAAGCTGGAACTCGAATTCATCGCCCCCTCCCACTGGTTGACCTGGTTGAAGGTGGAACAGACGTTCCAGATGCACTGTGATGAGACAGGCAAAAGTTATCCTGCCCAGGTCAGTCGTTTGGGGGCACGGGTGGACCCGGTCAGCCAGTCCATGAAAATCATGGCCAGAATCAATGGATCATTTCCCGAACTCGTATCGGGTATGAGCGGGCGGATTTTGCTGCGTCCACCCCCTTGATGCCGATTCCACGCTCCTGCTGATTCCACCCCTGCACTGACTGGATGATCCGGATGGAACAACTCTCGACACTGTTGCACCTGGAGGAACGGGCGCGTTCCGTGGGCAATACTGCCGAACTGGGTTTTGTCATGGTCAACGAAACCGTTGGCCTGGTGGCTTATCGGCAGGCGGCTTGCTGGTTGACGAATCAGGGCGTGGTGGCCCTTTCCGGCATTCCCGTGACGGATCCCAATGTGCCCATGGTGCAATGGCTCAATCGGGTTTGCCGCTCCCTGCATGCTTCGGCAGCGGTGACCCGGGTGGTCGATCCGCAACAGTTGGCCACCCTGGACCGGGAAGAGTGGCAGGAGTGGTTCCCCCCTTATGGCTTGTGGCTGCTCCTGCCGGGCAGGGAAGGAACCAGGCTGGGAGGAATCCTGCTGGCCAGAGAGACCCCCTGGCAAGAGGGGGAACTTGTTTTATTGCAACATTTGGCCGGAGCCTATGCCCACGCATGGCTGGCCCTGCTGCAACCCTCCCCCTGGTCGTGGTTCAAAAGACACCTGGCTTTTTTTTCCCGTGTAAAAATATGGCTTTGGTTGGGTTTGATCGGTGCCTTGTCCGTTGTGCCAGTGCGGCTCACGGTTTTGGCACCGGCAGAGGTGGTGCCGGATGATCCCATCCTGGTACGCGCCCCCCTCGAAGGGGTGATCGAAAAAATTCATGTCCAACCCAATGATTCCGTCACAGAAGGCACCCCGCTTTTTGACCTCGATCCCACATCCCTGGCCAGCAAACTGGAGGTGGCCGAAAAATCCCTGGCCACCGCCTTGGCCGAATATCGGCAGGTGTCCCATCAGGCGGTCGAGGATGTCAAAAGCAAGTATCTGCTCGCCATCATTTCCGGACGCATTGAAGAGCGACGCGCCGAAACCGTCTACCTCAAACATGTCTTGAACCGCATTCGGGTCAAGGCACCCCGATCCGGTGTGGTCATTTTTGATGATCCTTCAGCCTGGCTGGGACGCCCGGTAGCTTTGGGCGAAAAGGTGATGGTGGTCACGGGAATCCACGAAACCGAATTGGAAGCCTGGGTGGCCATGGGGGATGATATCGACCTGCCCCCGCAGGCCGAGGTCACTTTTTTCCCCAATGTCAATCCCCTGCAACCGGTGACGGCGCAGGTGCGCTTCATGGCCTATGAAGCCTTTCCCAAACCCAACGGCCAGCTCGCGTTCCGGTTGCGGGCCACCGTGGAAGCCAACAACAAGCCCCGGGTGGGTTTGAAAGGAACAGCCCGCATCCATGGCGAACAGGTCCCCCTGCTCTACTGGTTGTTCCGCAAGCCCTTGGCCTTGGTACGCCAGGGGATCGGCTGGTGATTTCACTCCCCCCATTGCGTGAAGAGCTGAACCTGTTTCCTGGACCTCCCGAGCGGGATGGTTCCCCGACCTGGACCCTCCAGGATCCGGCCAGCAATCGTTTTTTTCGTTTGAGTTGGCAGACCTTCGAAATCCTGTCGCGCTGGGATGCGGGAGATCCCGCCGGTATCGCCCGGCAGGTTTGCGACCAGACCTCCCTGACCATTACCGCCGAGGATGTCCTGAACCTGGTGCAATTCGTCGGCAACAACCACTTGTTGCGGGCGTTCCATCCCGGTGACACCCGGCGGCTGGAACAGGCCAGGCTGGCCACCCGGCTCTCCTGGTCGCGCTGGCTTTTGCATCACTATCTTTTCATTCGTCTGCCGCTGGTCCGCCCGGATCGTTGGCTGGCACGGGTCGTACCCTGGGTTGCACCACTGTTTACCAGGGGATTTGTCGTCTTTACCCTGATTATTTTGCTGGTGGGCCTGCTTCTGGTCGTGCGGCAATGGGATCTTTTCATGGCCACTGCGGTCAGCACGGCCAATTTTCAGGGAATGGTCAGTTACGGGGTGGCCTTCATGGGGATCAAGGTGATCCATGAACTCGGACATGCCCTGGCCGCCAAACGCGAAGGGTGCCGGGTTCCCACCATGGGGGTGGCGCTCATGGTGCTGGTTCCCGTCCTGTACACCGATACAACCGAAGCCTGGAAACTCACCCATCGTCGGCAACGTCTGCTCGTGGGAGGTGCCGGCATTCTGGCCGAATTGACCCTGGCCGCCTATGCCACCCTGCTGTGGGTACTCCTGCCGGATGGCGTTTTGCGCACCGTGTTTTTCATCCTGGCCACCACGACCTGGATCTCCTCCCTGATCATCAATTCCAGCCCTTTCATGCGTTTCGATGGGTATTTTCTCTTGATGGACTCCTGGAACATGCCCAACCTCCATCGGCGCGCCTTCGACATGGCACGCTGGTGGTTGCGGGAGCGGCTTTTTGACCTCCGGACACCTCCCCCGGAATCCCAACCAGCAAAAACACAACGACTCCTCATTGTGTTCGCCGTCGCCACCTGGATCTACCGCCTGATCCTGTTTCTGGGCATTGCCCTGCTTGTTTATCATCTGTTCGTCAAGATTCTGGGAATTTTTCTGTTTGCAGTGGAATTGGGCTGGTTCATCCTCCTGCCTGTCGTTTCCGAAGTCAAAACATGGTGGCACATGCGTCAGAAAATCGTGCAGGATCGGCGTTGGCGCTTCTCTTTTCTGTTGACCGGTTTGTTCCTTTTGACCGGGTTGCTGACAGTTCCCTGGCAGGGAGAGATTGTTCTGCCGGCCTTGCTGCGGGCACGGGAACAGGTGGCCGTCTACTCCCTGACGGCAGGCCGGGTGCAAAGCATCCTGAAAAGGGAGGGTACCCTGGTCAAGGCCGGAGAAACCCTGCTCATCCTCGATTCACCCGATCTGGAATACCGTCTCTCCCAGGCCCGGCGGCGCGTGGATCTGCTGGGTTGGGAAATTGCCAGCATGGGATTTGAAATGACCTTTCGGAGCCGCATCCAGACCCTGGAACAGGAAATGGCGGGAGCCGTGGCCGAGCGTTACGGCCTGGAACAGGAAAAACAGCGTTTGCATCTGCGGGCCGCCATTACCGGAAAAGTGGCAGACTTTTCTCCAGAAGTGGATATCGGACAGTGGCTCCCCGCCCGTTTCCAGATTGCCACCCTCGTCTCCCCCGAGCAGGCCATGGTGACGGCCTATGTGGCGGAAAAAGAGATTGCCCGTCTGCATCAGGGGGCGGAGTGCAGATTTTATTTCCGGGACGCACGGCATACCGGAATTCCCTGCCGCCTGGAAGCCATGGATTCCCTCTCCACCGGAGTCTTGCTGGATCCTGCCCTGGCCGATCTCTACGGCGGCAACGTCCCCGTCCGGGAACATGGGCAGGCATTGATTCCGGAACAAGCCTTTTATCGTGTCATGCTGCGGACAATGGAATCCACGCCTGTTCCCGAACGACAACGCCTGGGGCGGGTGGCAATCGCCGGCGACAGGCAAAGCCTCGCCATGAATTTTTTTCGCACCGTTCTTGCCGTCGTCTTCCGGGAGGCAGGGGTGAATTGAAAAAAATACATTGATGAAAAAATACGGGGTAAAGGCATGATGGCATCCCCGTTGCTCTTACCCCCAATATGGAACGCTCGATCATGAAATCGCTGAACTTCGAATTCCTGCGCCCTTCCTGGCCGCAGTTGGCGGAACTGGGTGGCTTTGCCGAAAGCTATGCCCATCCCGATCCCGGAAGCAGCCTGGTGAAGCTGCGTGCGTTCGCGGAACAGCTCGTCCTGTGGATCTACGACCGGGCCGGCTTTCCCAAGCCGTTCAAGCCCAATCTGAATGATCTTCTCAATGAGGACGCTTTCCAGGCTGCCGTACCCAAGGTGGTGGTGGACAAGCTCCACGCCATCCGGATTCACGGCAACAAGGCGGCCCATGGCGAAAAAGCCACCACCGACACGGCTTTGTGGCTGCTCAAGGAGTCTCACGAAATTGGCCGCTGGATCTTCGTGACCAGTGGCCAGGGCAAAACCACCGATCTGGACGCCTACCAGGAACCACCCGCTGGTGGCCTGGCGGGCGAGGCCCGTTCCCAGCTCAAGCGGGAAAAGAAGACGGTGCTGAAGCAATTGGCCGCTCAGGAAGCGCAGATGCAGACGCTCCTGGAAGAGTTGGACGCGGCCCGGGAAAAGACGCAAACCGCCGAACTCAAGGCGGACGAGCTGGAAGCGCTCATCCAGTCCGGTCGCCATGCCGCCGATGCCTTGAATTTTGATGAAACCACCACTCGCGCCCGCCTCATCGACAGCCAACTGGCCGCCGCCGGTTGGCGCGTCACCCAGTCGGATGATGTCGGCCAGGAGGTGGAGGTTGACCATCAGCCGACCCAGACCGGCAAGGGTTATGCCGATTATGTTCTGTGGAACGACGACGGCAAACCTCTGGCCGTGGTGGAGGCCAAGAAGACGGCCAAGAGCGCCGAACTGGGCCGCAAGCAGGCCCAGCTTTATGCAGACGGCCTGGAGAAGATGCATGGCCAGCGCCCGGTAATCTTCTACACCAACGGCTTCGACATTTGGATCTGGGATGATGCCGGTGGTTACTCGCCGCGCAAGCTTTATGGCTTTTACTCCAGGGACAGTCTGCAATACCTCGTCACCTTCCAACGCATCAGCCGCAGGGGGCTGGATGAAATCCAGCCTTCTGAAATCGCGGGCCGACTCTATCAACTGGAAGCCATCAAGCGTATCTGCGAACGCTTGACCGCCCGGCATCGCCGCGCCCTGGTGGTCCAGGCCACCGGCACTGGCAAGACCCGGGTGGCCATCTCGCTCACCGATGTACTCATCCGTGCCGGGTGGGTCAAGCGGGTGTTGTTCCTGTGCGACCGCAAGGAACTGAGAAAACAGGCCAAAAACGCCTATGCCGATCTGCTCAACGAGCCTCTGGTCGTGGTGGGCCGCCAAACGGCCAAGGATCGGGACAAACGCATCTACCTGGCCACCTATCCAGCCATGATGACGGTCTTCGAGACCTTCGACGTGGGATTCTTCGACCTGATCATCGCCGACGAATCCCACCGCAGCATCTACAACCGCTATCGCGATCTTTTTTTCTATTTTGATGCCCTTCAGGTGGGGCTAACCGCCACGCCGGTGGGGATGATCAACCGCAATACCTTCCGGCTCTTCGGCTGCGAGGATGACGACCCCACCTTCAACTACGATTTTTCCCGTGCGGTGGAGGAAGGGCATCTGGTTCCCTTCGAGCTGTTCACACACACCACCGAGTTCCTGCGCCGGGGGATCAGGTACGAACAGCTCAGCGAGGCGCAGCGCCAGCAGTTGGAGGACGACGGCGAGGATCCGGAATCCTTCGACTACGACGCCGGGCAAGTGGACAAGGCGGTGTTCAACAAGGACACCAACAAGCACGTCCTGCGCAACCTGATGGAAAATGGCCTGCGGGAGTCCACCGGCACCCATCCAGGCAAGACCATCCTCTTTGCCCGCAACCACAACCATGCGGTGCTGCTCTCCCAGCTTTTCGATGAGCTGTATCCCCAGTATGGCGGCGGGTTCTGCCAAGTGATCGACACCTACGACCCCCGCGCCGAGCAGTTGATTGATGACTTCAAGGGGGTGGGTTCCAATCCGGGGCTGACCATCGCCATCTCGGTGGACATGCTGGATACCGGCATCGACGTGCCCGAGGTGGTGAATCTCGTTTTTGCCAAGCCGGTCAAGTCCCGGGTCAAGTTCTGGCAGATGATCGGGCGTGGCACCCGGCTTTGTTCGGAACTGTTCGGCCCCGGCCAGCACAAGCGCCATTTCCGCATCTTCGACCACTGGGGCAACTTCGAATTCTTCGCCGAAGCGTTTCAGGAAGCCGACCCGGCCCCATCCAAATCCCTCCTGCAACAGGTGTTTGAGGCGCACATTGATCTGGCCGAGGCCGCCCTGGAGCAGTCCGAACCGGCGGCCTTCAAGCTGGCAGTGGAACTGATGGCCAAGGATTTGGCCGCCCTGCCCGAGGAGACCATCGCCGTGCGGGAGAAGTGGCGGGAAAAGCGCACTGTTCAGCGGGCTTACGTTCTGGAGCAGTTCGCCTCGGAAACAGTGATCCTGCTGCGCCAGACCATGGCCCCGCTGATGCAGTGGATCGACATTCGCGACCACGCCGCCGCCTGGCAGTTCGACCGGCTCATGGCCCTGATGCAGGTCGAGTTGCTGAAGAAATCCAGCCGTTTCGAGGACTACCGGGATCAGGCCATGGATCAGGTGGCGCAGCTCCAGATGCACCTGAACCCGGTGCGGGAGAAGGGGGAGACGATCAAGCGGTTCAAGGATGGTGCGTTCTGGGCCACGGTGAGCGTGGCGCAACTGGAAGAGATGCGTCGGGAGTTGCGGGGCATCATGCATCATCGCCGTCCGGAAGAGCGTTCCGGCGAAACCGTGCGGGTAGTGGATGTGACCGATGGCGGCATCGAGTTCGCCCAGCGCAAGGCCAACATCACCGCCAACGACCTGGCCGCCTACCGCCAGCGGGTGGAAGAAGTTCTCATGCCTCTGTTCGAGAGCAACCCCACCTTGCAGAAGATCCGCGCCGGCGAGCCGGTGACCGGGACGGACCTGAACGCCCTGAACGCCCTGGTTCACCTGGAGCGGCCCGACGTGGACCTGAACATACTGCTGGAGTTCTACCAGGAGACCGCCGGCGGGCTGGCGCAGATCCTGCGCTCCATCATCGGTATGGATGCGGCAGCGGTGGAACGGCACTTTGCCGATTTCGTCCGCCGCCATCCCAAGCTGAACGCCCGGCAGATCCGTTTTCTGGGCCTGCTCAAGAACCACATCAGCAGGTTCGGCGTCATTGCCATCGACCGGCTCTACGAACCGCCGTTCACCACCGTGGACAGCGAAGGCCCCGATGGCGTGTTCCGCGACGAGGCGCAGATGGATGACCTGATCGCCATCCTGGACGCCTTCAAACCCCCTGCACAGCATGAAGTGAGAACCACCGCATGATTACCGGCGAGTTGAAAGCAAAAGTGGACAAACTTTGGACAGAATTCTGGACCGGCGGCATTACCAATCCGCTTACCGTCATCGAGCAGATTTCGTTTTTGATGTTCGCCCGGCTGCTGGATATCGCCGAGTCCCGCAACGAGAAGCGCGACGCCCGCACGGGCCACCAGGGCCGCCGTAATTTCGGCGAGACCGAGCAGGATCTGCGTTGGTCCCGTTTCAAGCACCTGGGGGCGGAAGAGATGCTGCCCCTGGTGCGGGATCGGGTCTTTCCCCACTTCAAGAAGGTGGCGGTGGATGGGGCCGAGTTCGGCGAATACATGAAAGAGGCCCAGTTGATGATCGCCAAGCCCAGTCTGCTGGTGAAGGCGGTGGAGATGATCGACGCCCTGCCGCTCACCGCCGGGGACACCAAGGGGGACCTCTACGAGTATTTGCTGGGCAAGTTGACCACGGCGGGCATCAACGGCCAGTTTCGCACCCCGCGCCATGTGATCCGCGCCATGGTGGAGATGGTCGCCCCCCGCCCCGACGAGGTGGTGGGGGATCCTGCCTGTGGCACCGCCGGCTTCCTGGTGGAGGCCTTGCAATACCTGATGCGGGAACACACCTCCCCGAAAATGGTGGAGACCGACCCGGAAACGGGTGAAAAAATCTACCACGGCGACCTGCTGGAGCCTCACCGGGAGCATATCCAGCGCCGCATGTTCCGGGGCTTCGACTTCGATGTCACCATGCTGCGCATCGCCGCCATGAACCTGTTGCTCCACGGCATTGACGCCCCGGACATCCACTATCAGGACACCCTGAGCAACACCTTTCCGGAGCGTTATCCCAAGCTGGCGGTTGCAGGCTTTGACGTAATCCTGGCCAACCCGCCCTTCAAGGGCAGCCTGGACCATGAGAATGTCCATCCCTCTCTGTTGGGGCTGGTAAAGACCAAAAAGACCGAACTGCTGTTTGTCACCCTCATTCTGCGCATGCTCAAACTGGGGGGACGGTGCGCGGTCATCGTGCCGGACGGGGTCCTGTTTGGCAGTTCCAATGCTCATGTGGACCTGCGCTCCCTCCTGGTGGAAAAGAACCAGAGATTCTGGACCGCATGCTGGCTCTGGAGCGTGATATCATGGGGGACCTGGAGGAATTGAAGCGGATGATCGGATAGGGGGTCGTTACGATGAACACGGCAGACAGAATTTATGAGGAAGTCAAACAGGTGCCTGAAGAACATGCCCAAAAGATTTTGGACTTTGTCCTGGCGATCAAGAAGCAAACCTCTTTTGAGGAAAAGGTGTGGCAAGGGGAAACGGATGGCCTGTCATCCGGGAATTGCCGGAGAGATGGGTCGGTAGACGATCAGAAGGCCCATAAGCATTGGCCCGCCAATTTATGTTCAATAGATATGCGTGGCTGGCGTTTGGACCGGGAAGAGGCCCATGCATCCATGGACGCCATGGCCAGGCTGCTGGCCAATCCAGTTTCTTTGAAAGAGGGAGGAACATTGTCGGGAAATCAACGTGATTTGAAACAAGAAAACCCGCATTTCGTGAATAACACGAGAGAAACAACACCATGATCGAGTTATCACTCCCCTCCGAAATGGAGTATCAACTGGTCCGCCGAGCCAAGGAATCGGGGCAGGATCTGACCATTTTCATGGAAGCCATCGTCGCGGAGTACCTGGAGGATCAAGCCGACAGGGAACGTGCCGAAGCCGTTTTGGACCAAAACAATCCCCGGTTCAGCCTGGAAGAAGTGGAACGGAAGCTTGGCTTGGCGGATTGAGTTCGACGCCGTGGCCGTGGAGGCCCTGCGCCGTTTGGACAAAACCGTGCAGCGTCGCATCCTGGATTACCTGAAAAAACGCATCGCGCCTGCGGAGAATCCGCGTCTGTGGGGCAAGCCGTTGCGTGGCAACAAGCGGGGATTATGGCGTTATCGTGTTGGAGATTATCGGTTGCTGTGCCAGTTGCGGGATGATCAACTGGTCGTGCTGGTGGTGGATGTGGGGCATCGGGGGCATGTGTATGAACGGTAAGGAGATCATGGCCAACCTGGAAAAACTGCGGGGGATGGTGGGATGATGCGTGAGGTGAAGCTTGGCGACCTGTTCCAAGTAAAATCAAGCAAGAGAGTGCTGAAATCCCAGTGGCAAACCAATGGAGTCCCTTTTTACAGAGGGCGTGAAATTACAGCGCTTTCCGAGGCCGGGCATGTTGATAATGAGCTATTCATTTCAGAAGAGCTTTACGCTGAGCATAAGGCAAAACACGGTGTGCCAGTACCTGGAGATTTGTTGATCACAGCAATCGGTACAATTGGCAATGCCTATATTGTGCAGCCAAAGGACAGATTTTATTTTAAGGACGCAAGCGTTCTGTGGCTTCAAAAAAAGAATGATGTGAACAGCACTTTTATTAACTATTGGATACATTCACCCTTTATGCGAAGGCAGATTATCAAAGGAGTAGGGACAACGGTAGACACGTTGACAATAGATAAGCTCAGGAGCATGACTCTGCACATCCCACCCCTCCCGGAGCAGAAGCGCATCGCTGCCATTCTGGACAAGGCCGACGCCATCCGCCGCAATCGCCGCCAAGCACTGGCCCTGGCCGACCAGTTTCTCCGCGCTGTCTTTCTCGACATGTTCGGCGACCCGGTCACCAACCCGAAGGGGTGGCCGGTCGGTACAATCCGGGATCTCCTTTCCGAGGTTCGGTATGGCACGGCCAAGAAGGCCGACGCTATTGAAGGTGAATTCCCTGTTCTTCGAATGGGGAACATCACGTTCGAAGGTGCTTGGGATTTGTCGGATCTGAAGTACGTTGATATCAGCGAACAAGAACAGCCAAAGTATCTTGCTGCACGAAATGATATCTTATTCAATAGAACGAATAGTAAAGAGCTTGTTGGAAAGACTGCTGTTTGCGATTTTGACGAACCCATGGCCTTTGCTGGATACCTTATAAGAGCCAGGGTAAATGATCGAGCAGACCCATATTATATTTCAGGATATTTGAACTCTAAGCACGGTAAGGCAACCCTTATGGGAATGTGTAAAAACATCGTGGGGATGGCAAACATCAACGCTCAGGAAATGCAGGATATTTCTATCGCTCACCCACCTATCGATATTCAACGTGACTTCAGGCAGGTTGTGGAAGGAGTAAAGAAAAGCAAGAGCCTTCATCTTGCAGGGGTTGAGCAAGCGAATATTCTTTTCGGCTCCCTCACCCAACGCGCCTTCCGTGGGGAGTTGTGAGCGGCCTATGAGATCAGCCGGACGTGCCGCACAAGGGATGGCAGTGCATCGACGCCTATGACCTGGAAAAGGCCACAGGAACCTGCGGCGCATAAACAGACATGCGGAATCAGAAGATTGTTTATGGTTGAGACCTGAACCAGGGAGCCGAACGCTCCAGGTGTTTTAATTCAACCATCTGATAAATAAGGAGAATCAATTCACTCAAGCAAGGCGGCTCAATTGGCCTGGGCGTTGCGTTGGAGAGGGGCAGGCAACCCCTTCAACGGAGACCGACCATGAACCTCTCGAAACGAAGATTCCTGAAAGCGGGCGCAGGAGTGGCCGGGTTCCAAGATCACCAGGGGCAACGGGTCTGGTCCCAATTGCGGATCGGTCAATCCCTGATTCTGCAACGGGAAGCGGACAACCCCTATGACGGCAAGGCGGTGATGGTACTCTGGAACGGGCGGAAGCTGGGCTACGTCCCCCGGGCCTCCAACGTGGCGGTCTCCCAAATGCTGGATCGGGGACAGAACCTGCGGGCACGCATCGCGAGACTCAAGGATTCCAGCAACCCGTGGGAAAGGATCCAGGTGGATATCCTCATGGAAACCCGGCCCGGACGGGCGTGATGTCATACGAGGTATGGTTGACGCAGACAATGCGCAAAACGATCCTGCTCTTGAGATATGGATTCAGAGGAAAATTTCAAGAGTACCCCGGTCGCCTTTCCCACACGATATGAATGGATAGGGCACCATGGTCCTGGATTTTTGCAGATTGGGAATACATTTTTTTGGGAACTCTTTTGTACGGTCAGTGACACATGATCAAGCCAGGGGTAAGATGTCGCCGCCTGGACTGAGAGCATGCCGTGTCCCGAATTCTGGCCCCTGCGTGCCTGATGGTGCATATTCCCCATGGACAATATGTGCGAAACACTGGAGAGAAAAAATGAAAATGAATGGCTTGAATAAAGTGGCATTGTTGGCCGGTGCAGCAGCTTTTGCCCTGGGTGCGACGGTTGCCCAGGCTGGAGAACACGTCAAAAATCCTTGTGCGCCCAAAAATCCCTGCGCTGCCAAAAAAGATGAGCATAAACACGATGCCAAAAAGCATGAGGGCATGAAGCACGACGACGGCAAAAAGAAGGAAGAAGGCAAAAAAGACGAAGCCAAAAAGCCGGAAGCCCCGAAACATTGAGTGAACGCCGGACCCATGCCCAGGCATGGATCCAGGTAGCCGGAAAACCCCTTCCCTCCTTATCCAGGGGAAGGGGTTTCTTTTTCAAGTCAGGCTGATGCGATCCAGAATCTTTTATCAAAGGCTGCTGCGGATTGTCGTGCCATGGCTATGGAGTGCCTTGGTTGCCGGAGGGACCGGCCTCTGTTTTGCAGCGGATCAAGACGCCGTTGCCGCATTTCTGCATCGCCACTGGAGTCGCCCCATCCCGGCCCAGGGACCACCACCGGAACGTTTTACACCCGCTGAATCGGATGTCATGAACCCGGCGGGGTGCGGTCTTTGCCATGTGACCCAATATGCCGATTGGCAGTTGAGTCATCATCGTCGTGCCCTGGGACCCGGCATTCTCGGGCAGTTGCTGGATATGCCTGCCGATGCCCGGGAAGATCATCAGGCCTGTTTGCGCTGTCATGCGCCTCTGGCCGAACAGGCCGATGCCCTGGTCGCCATCCTGACCAAAAATGAAAAAAAAGGGATGGACGGTCTGACCTGTGCCGGCTGCCATGTCCGGGGACATGTTTATTATGGACCCCCGGCCCGTTCTCCATCGGCCATGGCCAAGGAACTCCTGCCGCACGGGGGGTGGACCACGGCCACCGCTTTTGAGGATGCGCGTTTTTGTGCCGGCTGCCATCAATTTTCCGCCGAGGATCCAGCCCTCAACGGAAAATTATTGGAAAATACCTTCGAAGAGTGGCGACAAAGTCGTTATGCCAAGGCGGGGCAACCCTGCCAAGCCTGTCATATGCCGGATCGTCGCCATTCATGGCGGGGCATTCATGACCCGGAGATGGTGCGTTCCGGTCTGACCATACAGGTCGAACGTTTGACACCGGCCCGGCCCGATGAAGTGGCGGTGCGCATCGTGTTGCGCAATACCGGAGTGGGGCACTCTTTCCCCACTTATGTCACACCCAGGGTGCTTGTGGAAACCTGGCAAAAAGACTCGTCAAACCAGATCGTGCCAGAGACCAGCCAGGAGATGGTCATCAGTCGGGATGTTTCGCTCGATCTGGCCGAGGAACGCTTCGATACCCGCATTCCACCGGATGGCCAGGCGGTTCTGGAGTATCGCCAGCCGCTCAAATCCCAAGCCACGCTTCTGGCGTGGCAGGTGCGCGTGGAGCCGGATTATTTCTATAAATTGTTTTATGAAGCCGTTCTGAAAGCAGGCTCCAATCCTCGGGGAGATGCCTTGCTGCGGTCTGCCTACCATCAGGCGGCCAATTCGCCATATATCCTTTTTTCCGGGGAAATTCCGCTGGCCACCCCGTGAAACCCGGACGCCGACCCGCTACTTTTTTTTCAGCCTCCGTCCTCCAATCTCCAGCCTCCAGCCTCCAACCCCCGGTCTCCTTATCCACGTTGCATCATGAAGGGCCAGTGGGGATGGTTTTTGGCCTTGTTGGCCACAAAAACCAGGGATGGCCCCAGAATGTTGACCAGGTCATACCCCTTTTCCCGCAAAAACTCAAAAAGCGGTGAGCGAAACAGGCTCTCCAGCGTGGAAAAATGCATCTCCACCAGGATCACCCTGGGAACAAACCTTTCCCAATCATTCGATTGCAACACAGAAAGATCATGCCCCTCCACATCCACGGAGAGAAGATCAATGCCGGTTCCCGCCGGAACATGCGTTGCCAGAATGTCTGCCAGAGAACGGGAATGCAGATGGAGTGTGGACCATGAGTGACCCGAGGCTTTCTTGAACGCTTCGGCGCGGGCCAGATCAAGCGTATTCATGGAACTCAAGCCAAAACAATAAAAAGTCAGCATCGTCTCCTGGTTGGAAACCAGCGTGTGAAGATTGATGTCGCGGGGACGAAACCGTTGCAGAAGAGAGAAGGATCCCGGTGAGGCATCGATGTTGATGCCATGCCAGCCCCGCCGATAAAGGCGATAGGTGTTGGACTCCCGGATGGGATGGTGGGCACCGACATCCACATAAAATCCGGCCCGTATGCCCTGGAACATATGATCCAGAATGATGTCTTCACCAAATTCGGCATAGACCCGTTTTCCACCCAGGCCGGGAAGATGGATTTCCATCCAGGTCAGCAACCGGCGCAGGCGATCTTCCCCCACAAAGGTCAACAGGATACGGAGCAAAAGGGACCTGTTCATGACCCTGTTCCTGACCAGATGCCCGGGCGATCAACCCTCCCCCGGAAGCTGCACAGGGGATGAAACAAAAGGGAACCGTTAATTTCCATGTTCCTGATAGTGGCGCATCGCCTCGGGAATGACCCGGCGCAAATTCTGGATGCGACTGGCCGGCAGGGGATGGGTACTCAACCATTCCAGGGAATTTTTATTGCCGGAGGCATTTTGGGCCTCGTTCATTCTTTCCCAGAGACCGATGGCCTCCTGGGGATCATAACCGGCCATGGCCATGAATAGGGTTCCCATGCGATCCGCTTCGGTTTCGTGAACGCGACTGAAGGGGAGCATGGCACCGTACTTGACCCCCAGGCCAAACGCGGAATTGAACATTTCCTGCTGGCCCGGGGAGAGCGCCCCCAGGGAACTGGACAATACGGTGGAACCCAATTCAACCACGAGTTGCTGGCTCATGCGTTCATTGCCATGATTGGCAACGGCATGGGCAATTTCGTGGCCCATGACCGCCGCCAGACCGGCATCACTGCGGGCAACCGGCAACAATCCCGAGTAGACCACCACCTTGCCACCCGGATAACAGGCCGCGTTGCGCTCCTTGCTCTCGACCAGATTGAATTCCCATTGATACCCTGCCAGACGGCTGCTCTGGTTCCGACGGGCAAAATAATTTTCCACGGCCCGTTGGACCCGTTGGCCGACCCGTTCCACCATGGCCGCATCCTTTGATCCCTTGCTGACCTTCTCTTCCTTGAGCATCTTGTCGTAGGCTTGGAACCCCAGACTCATGACCTGCTGCGAAGGGAGCAGGGTCATCTGACTGCGCCCGGTAATGGGCACCGTGGCACAGCCAGTCAGCATCCAGGTAACCAGAAATGCCCGGCACAGATGTCCAAACGTCTCTTTCATGTTCTTTCCGGATGAAGAAGGGCCTGGAGTGAAAAACAGAGTGGATCATACTGGATTATTTTACGCCATGTTTCAATTGAAAAATTTGCAGGATTTTTCCGTTTGGACACGCTCTGCAACCCTGCCGGATGAACTGACAGAACCCTGTTCCCCCGGACATGCATCCCGGTCCCTGCACAGGTTTTCCCGGGTGAAACATGGCTGATATTTTGTTGACGACCATCAATGCCCGTTTTCGTCATACCGCCTTTGGCTTGCGCTGTCTTCTGGCCAATCTGGACGAACTGGCCCAGAGGGCGGAGATTCTCGAATTCGATCTGGAAAAAACACCCGCCGAAATGGCCGAAGCCATCCTGGCGCACCAACCCCGCATTGTGGGCCTGGGAGTCTATGTCTGGAATGCCGATCTCTCCCGTCGCCTGGTCCAGGTTTTGAAAAGTCTGCACCCGGAACTTATCATCGTCGTGGGTGGACCCGAGGTCAGTCATGACATTGCCGGACAAATCATCACATCCATGGCAAATCATGTCATTGTGGGCGAGGGTGAATTGCTGTTGCGCACTCTTTGCCGACGCTTGTTGGCAGGTGAACAAGCCATCGAAAAAATCTGCGCGGCCCCACCGCCGGACCCTGACCAGTTGCTCCCGGCCTATGCGTTCTACAGTGAACGGGATATCCAGCAACGGGTCATTTACGTCGAGGCATCACGCGGCTGTCCATTCAAGTGTGCCTTTTGTCTCTCGGCCCTGGAACAGGGAGTGCGTCATTTTGCCCTTGAACCCTTCCTGGCCGCCATGGAAAACCTGTGGCAACGCGGCGTGCGGCACTTCAAATTTGTGGACCGGACCTTCAACCTGAAAATAACCACAGCCCAGGCCATCCTCGATTTTTTCCATGCCCGTCTGACGCCCGACCTGTTTTTGCATTTTGAGGTCATTCCGGATCGTTTTCCAGAGCCTTTGCGCGCCAGCGTGGCCCGCTTTCCGGCAGGAACCATTCAGTTCGAGATTGGTTTGCAGAGTTTTTCCGCCGAGGTTTTGGCCCGCATCGACCGGCCCCAGGAGATGACCCGGGCGGTGGAAAACCTCTCCTGGTTGCGCAACCATACAGGCGTTCATCTGCATACCGATCTGATCATCGGCTTGCCGGGCGAGGATATGACGGGGTTTGCCGCCGGATTTGACCGTCTGATTGGTCTGGATCCGCACGAAATTCAGGTGGGAATCCTGAAACGCCTGCGGGGTGCCCCCATCCAACATCAGATCGAGCCGTTTCGCATGGTGTTCGACCCGGAACCACCTTATGAATTGTTGTGCAACGACCGGATTGATTTCATGACGATGCGGCGACTCAGGCGCTTTGCCCGCTACTGGGATTTGATTGGCAATTCCGGGCGGTTTGCCAAGACCCGCCCCGGTTTGTTGGGAGAACAATCCCCTTTTGCCCAGTTCATGGCCCTGAGCGACTGGCTCTTCGCCACCACCGGCCAGACCCATCGCATCGCCTTGCCGCGTCTTTACGACCTGGTGCAGACCGGCCTGGTCCAAGCCTTGGGCTGCGATCCTGGTCTCGCCGCCGAGATGATCCATGCGGATCGCTCCCGCAGCCACACCGGCCAGGGTCCGGAAAGACAGGCGCGGCACAGCGGTTTTGCTTGAACCAGACCCTCATCGATCCCAACGTGCGCCAATCCAGGTACCAGCAATTCGTTCTGTTCAACCGGGATGAGGTGTATTCGGACTTTTCTCTGACAAGGAAAAATATATAATGAGTCAGGTGCTTTCCGAAAAACAGACAAAAGGGAACAAGGCGTGAGCAGCCTGAATATCAGCAATTTCATCTGGGGTATCGCCGACGACGTGCTGCGTGATGTCTACGTTCGCGGTAAATATCGGGACGTGATTCTGCCCATGACGGTCATCCGGCGTTTGGATGCCGTCCTGGAGCCAACCAAGGATGCGGTGCTTCGGATGAAGGCGCAGCTTGACAAGGCGGGTGTGGCCAACCAGCATGCCGCCCTTTGCCAAACTGCCAGAGAAGCGTTTTATAACACATCTCCCTTCCGCTTGCGCGACCTGGCTTCCCGGGCCAGGCAACAACAGCTCAGGGCAGATTTCGAGGCCTACCTGGACGGATTCTCGCCCAACGTCCAGGAAGTCCTGGAAAAATTCAAGTTCCGCAACCAGATCCAGACGTTGGTGGAAGCGGATGTCCTTGGCTATCTGATCGAAAAATTTCTCGATACCTCGGTCAACCTCAGCCCGAAGCCGGTTTTGCACCAGGATGGGTCCGTCCGTCTGCCTGGTCTGGACAATCACTCCATGGGGACAATCTTTGAGGAGTTGATTCGCCGTTTCAACGAGGAGAACAACGAAGAGGCTGGCGAGCATTTCACCCCTCGCGACGTGGTGGAGTTGATGGCCTACTTGATTTTCATGCCTGTTGCCGGCACGATCCAGTCCGGCACCTATCTGGTTTATGATGGTGCCTGCGGCACGGGCGGCATGCTGACGGTTGCCGAGGAGACCCTTGGCAAACTGGCGGCGGAACATGGCAAGGAAGTCTCGGTTCACCTCTATGGCCAGGAGGTCAACCCGGAGACTTTTGCCATCAGCAAGGCGGACCTGATCCTCAAGGGCGAAGGCGTCGAGGCAGAGAACATGAAGTTCGGCTCCACTCTCTCTGCCGATGCTTTTCCCTCGCGGGAATTCGACTTTATGCTGTCCAATCCGCCTTACGGAAAATCCTGGAGGTCCGATCTGGATCGCATTGGGGGCAAGAAAGAACTCCGCGACCCACGTTTCATCATCGAGCATGGCGGCAATCCGGAATACAGCCTGATCACCCGCTCCAGCGACGGCCAGATGGTGTTCCTGGCCAACATGTTGAGCAAGATGAAGAAGGCCTCCCCACTGGGCAGCCGCATTGCCGAGGTTCACAACGGTTCCTCTCTGTTCACCGGAGATGCCGGGTCGGGTGAGAGCAACATTCGCCGCTGGATCATCGAGAACGACTGGCTGGAAGCCATCATTGCCCTACCCCTCAACATTTTCTACAACACCGGCATCGCCACCTACATCTGGGTTCTCAGTAATCGCAAAGCACCTGAACGGCGAGGCAAGGTCCAGTTGATCGACGCCACCGCATGGTTCAAGCCCCTGCGCAAGAACCTGGGCAAAAAAAACTGCGAACTCGGCCCGGACGATATTCGGCGCATTTGCGACGCCTTTCTCAAACGCGAGGAGAGCGAACAATCCAAGGTCTTTCCCAACCAGGCATTCGGCTACTGGAAGGTGACGGTGGAACGCCCGTTGCGTCTGAGAGTGGATTTGTCGGCGGATGTGTTGCGGAGGTTCAGTAAAACCTGTGCGGATGTCTCTGAAGAATCCCTCTCGGATCTTGTCGGAATCGTTACTAAAAAATTTGGTGAAGGCTCTTATGGCGATTTCAACCGCTTTCTGGATGTCTTGGGAGCCATGTTAACGGCCCAGAAACTTGGTATGACGGCAAAGCGGCAGAAGCTGCTCATGACAGCCCTGGGCGTGAAGGATCCGGATGCTGCACCGGTTATCCGGAAGGTAGCCAGGGCCAGGGCTGGCATGAATCGCGAACAGGATGCTTTGTACGGCAGGCATCACCTCACCATGGACGACAAACCGATGGTGGTGGAGTACGAACCGGACAGCGAACTGCGCGATACCGAACAGATACCCTTCCTGGAAGAGGGCGGCATCGAAGCCTTCATCCGCCGTGAAGTGCTGCCCCACGCCCCGGATGCCTGGATCGATGCCGGGAAGACGGCCATCGGCTATGAAATCTCCTTTACCCGGCATTTTTACAAGCCCCAGCCTTTGCGCACCCTGGCAGAGATCAAGGCCGATATCCTGGCTCTGGAGCGTGAATCCGAAGGATTGCTCCTGCACATTGTGGGGGATGGACCATGAAAATATCTGATTCGCCACGTACTCCATTTGGCAGATGAAAGCAGGATCCCTACCATGACCCTTTCCCCTTATCCGGCATACAAAGACTCTGGATTGCCCTGGCTGGGACAGGTGCCGGAGCATTGGTCAGAAACAAAGCTCAAAAGAGTTTCCCAAGTTCAAAGTGGGATCACATTGGGCAAGCGATACGAGGACACAGAACTCACTGAATATCCGTATCTTCGCGTAGCGAATGTACAGAATGGTTTTTTAAATCTCAGGCACATAAAAACTGCGGTCATTCCTGAAAACGAGGCGCTGTCAGCGAGGTTGATACCGGGTGACGTTGTTGTTACGGAGGGTGGTGATATCGACAAACTTGGAAGAGGGGCGACATGGAATGGTGAAATAGATAACTGCCTACATCAAAACCATATTTTTGCTATTCGCCCCAATAAGGACCGCATGCTGCCAAGTTTTTTGGTAAGTCTATTAGAAAGCCAGCACGGTCGCTCATACTTTTACCTGACCGCCAAGAAAACAACAAATCTTGCCGCAACAAACAGAACAACGCTTGGAATGTTTCCGCTTTTTTTGCCGTCTCTCGATGAACAAGCAATAATCGGACGTTTTCTCGCATGGAAAACCGCTCAGATTCGTCGCCTCATCCGTAACAAGCGTCGGCTGATTGCGCTGTTGAGCGAGCAGAAGCAGGCCATCATCAATCAGGCGGTCACCCGGGGCCTGGACCCCAACGCCCCCATGAAGCCCACCGGCATCGACTGGATGCCGGAGATTCCGGCGCATTGGGAAGCAAAACGGATTAAAACGGTTACGAAAATTCTTCGCGGACAATTCGGCCATCGTCCTCGAAATGATCCAATCATGTATGATGGAAAGTTCCCTTTTATTCAGACCGGTGACGTGGCAAGAGTTGGGAAATATATTATTGACTACAAGCAAACCCTCAATGAAAAAGGATTTGCAGTCAGCAAACAATTTCCTCGTGGAACCTTGGTAATGACAATTGCGGCAAATATTGGAGATGTCGCAATCCTTGATTTTGACGCATGCTTTCCAGACAGTATTGTTGGCTTCGTTCCAGAGAATGACGTTATGCTGGATTTCCTATTTTATTCATTTAAAGCGATGAAAGAAAAACTCCTGAAAGAGGCTCCCGTGAACACACAAGGGAATCTCAGTATTGAAAGAGTTGGAGCAATGCCCATTGCCATACCAGAAATAGCAACACAGAAAGTTGTTGTTGCTGAAATTGAGTGTGAGGCAGAAAAAATCAACCAAACCATTGATCGATCCGAGAATGAAATCAAGCTTATCCAAGAATACCGCGAACGCCTGATTACCGATGTCGTCACTGGCAAGCTGGACGTGCGGGGCGTGGCGGTCACCATGCCAACTGACGATGACGTCATTGAAGACCTGGAGGAGGAAGGCGTGGACGACCTGCTGAGGGATGATGCCGAATCGGAAGATGTGGAGGGATAACCATGATCGCGCTCCCCGTCCAGCCGAAAATCTACCACATCACCCATGTGGACAACCTCCCCGCCATTCTGGTGGATGGTGGTTTGGTTTCGGATGCGGAGATGATCCGGCGGGGTGGTCCGGCGGCGGCCATCGGCATGTCCAGTGGAGACAAGGCCGGAATGGTATTGTTGAGGAGGGAGGAGACACCATGATCGAATTCACCAGCGGAGATATCCTCGCCGATGACGCCGAGGCCATCGTCAACACCGTCAATTGCGTGGGCGTCATGGGCCGGGGCATCGCCTTGCAGTTCAAGAAGGCCTACCCGGAGAATTTCAAGGCCTACGAGTCCGCCTGCCGGCGCAAGGATGTGGTGCCTGGCCGCACGTTCATTTTCGATACCCACAGCCTGACCACCCCGCGCTATATCGTCAACTTTCCCACCAAACGCCATTGGCGCGACAACAGCCGCATGGAGGATGTGGAAGCGGGGCTGGTGGACCTGGCCCGGGAGATCCAAGCCCGGGGAATCCGCTCCATCGCCATTCCGCCCCTGGGCAGCGGTTTGGGCGGCCTGAACTGGCCGGAAGTCCGGCAACGAATCGTCCAGGCCCTGGCAGGACTGGATGGAGTCAAGGTCATCGTCTACGAACCCACGGGTGCGCCTGATGCCAAGCAGATGGTGAAAGCCAAAGAGCCGCCCAAAATGACTCCGGGACGGGCTGCCCTGGTGGGACTCATGCATCGCCGGGGGGCTTGATGGACCCCTTCGTCTCCCTCCTGGAGGTACACAAGCTCATGTATTTCATGGACGTCATCGCCAAGATTCACGCCTGGAACGACCGCAAAGCCCAGTTCAGCGACCGTCAAATTCACATCGCCCTGGAAGTGCTGGGCCGGAAGGGCTGGCTGCCGATTCCCATCCCGACGGGCCTGGCATGAGTACCGACACCAGCGAAAAGGGGTTGGAAGCCCTCATCGTCCGGTCATTGATCGACGAGGCGGGCTATGTAGCCGGTGATTCCAGGGACTACGACCGCGACCACGCCGTCGATACGGCCAAGTTGCTGGTTTTCCTTCAGACAACCCAATCCAAGACCTGCGACACCCTGGGCCTGGCCGATGACGGCCCCAAGCGGTTTCAGTTCCTGAACCGTCTTCAGGGTGAAATCGCCAGACGCGGGGTCATCGATGTGTTGCGCCGGGGCATCAAACATGGCCCGGCCAGTGTGGAGTTGTTCTACGGCACCCCCTCCCCCGGCAACCCCAAGGCTGTGGAGCTGTTCGCTGCCAATCTGTTCAGCGTGACCAGACAACTCTGTTTCTCCAAGGACGACACCCGGCTCTCGCTGGATGTGGTTCTGTTCATCAACGGCCTTCCCATCGCTACCTTCGAGTTGAAGAACAGCCTGACCAAACAGACTGTCGAGGATGCCATCGAGCAGTACAAGCGCGACCGTGACCCCAAGGAACTGTTGTTTCAGTTTGGGCGTTCGGTGGTTCACTTCGCGGTGGACGACCACGAGGTGCGCATGTGTACCCACCTGAAGGGCAAGGCCTCGTGGTTCCTGCCCTTCAACCGGGGATGGAACGGTGGTGCAGGCAACCCTCCGAACCCCAATGGACTCAAGACTGCCTACCTTTGGCGCGAGATTCTCACCAGGCCCAACCTTACCGACATTTTGGAGAACTACGCCCAGTTGGTGAAGGAGAAGGACGACAAGGGGCGCAGGAAGCCGCCCAGGCAGGTCTTCCCCCGCTTCCATCAGCTTGACGTGGTGCGCAAGCTCCTGGCGGACGCCAAGGCCTCCGGCGTGGGACGCCGCTATATGATCCAGCATTCGGCGGGATCGGGCAAAAGCAACTCCATCGCCTGGCTTGCCCACCAGTTGGTGGGACTGGAGACCGGAGACACCCCCACCTTCGACTCCATCATCGTGGTGACCGACCGGCAGGTGCTGGACAGGCAAATTTGCGACACCATCAAGCAGTTCGCACAGGTCTCCTCGGTGGTGGGCCATGCCGAACGATCCGTCAATCTGCGCGCCTTCCTCAAGGCGGGCAAACGCATCATCATCACCACGGTGCAGAAGTTTCCCTTCATCCTGGATGAGATCGGCGACGAACATCGCGGGCGAACCTTCGCCATCATCATCGACGAGGCCCACTCCAGTCAGGGTGGGCGTACCTCCGCCAAGATGAACATTGCCCTGGCCGCCGATGGTGCCGAAAAGGAAGAAGAGTCGGTCGAGGACGCCATCAACCGCTTGATGGCGTCTCGGAAGGCTCTCCCCAATGCGAGTTACTTTGCCTTCACCGCCACGCCCAAAAACAAGACCCTGGAGGTTTTTGGCGATCCTGTTCCCGAAGGGGACAAGGTCCGCCATGTTCCTTTCCACAGCTATACAATGAAACAGGCCATCCAGGAGGGGTTCATCCTGGACGTACTCAGGCGGTACACCCCGGTGGACAGCTACTATCGCCTCATGAAGACGGTGGAGGAGGATCCCCGGTTCGACGCCAAACGGGCGCAGAAGAAACTCCGCCGCTACGTCGAATCCCACGAGCATGCCATCCGCCAGAAGGCGGAGATCATGATCGACCATTTTCACGAGCAGGTCATCGTGCAGCGCAAGGTCGGCGGCCATGCCCGGGCCATGGTGGTGACCAGCGGCATTCAGCGCGCCATCCAGTATTTTCAGGCTTTCAAAGATTACCTGAGGGAACGCAAGAGTCCGTACCAGGCCATCGTCGCCTTTTCGGGTGAACATGAATACGGTGGTGACAAGGTGACGGAAGCCACGCTCAACGGTTTTCCCAGCCACGCCATCGAGGAGACCTTCAAGCGAGATCCCTGCCGGTTTTTGATTGTGGCGGACAAGTTCCAGACCGGCTATGACGAACCCTTGCTCCACACCATGTACGTGGACAAGACCCTCTCCGGCATCAAGGCCGTGCAAACCCTGTCGCGGCTGAATCGGGCCCACCCGCAGAAACACGACACCTTCGTACTCGACTTCATGAACGACGCCGATGGCATACGCCAGTCGTTCGAGCCTTACTACCGCACCACGATTCTCAGTGAGGAGACAGACCCGAACAAGCTGCATGACCTGAAATCGAGTCTGGACGGCTATCAGGTCTATGCCTGGGCGCAGGTAGAGGAGTTGGTGACTTTGTACCTTGGCGGGGCGGGTCGGGACAGGCTTGATCCGATTTTGGACGCTTGCGTGGCAGTTTACACCGGAGAACTGGACGAAGATGGGCAGGTGGATTTCAAGGGCAAGGCCAAGGCGTTTACCCGCACCTATGGCTTTCTGGCCTCCATCCTCCCTTTTTCCAATGCCGACTGGGAAAAGCTCTCCATCTTCCTCAACTTCCTCGTCCCGAAACTCCCTGCACCGAAGGAAGAGGATCTGTCCAGGGGCATTCTGGAAGCCATCGACATGGACAGCTACCGGGTGGAAGCACGGGCATCCATGGCCATTATCCTGCCGGATGCGGACGCCGAAATCGGCCCTGTGCCCACCAGTGGCGGGGGCGGCAAGCCGGAGCCAGAGTTGGACTTACTGAGCAATATCCTCAAGACTTTCAACGAGATGTTCGGGAATATCGACTGGAAGGATGTGGACAGGATCGGCAAGGTCATCGCGGAGGAACTTCCGGCCAAGGTCTCATCCGACAAGGCCTACCAGAATGCAATGCGGAATTCCGACAGGCAGAACGCCCGGATCGAACACGACAAGGCGTTGGAGCAGGCGGTCATCGATCTGCTCTCGGATCACACCGAGCTGTTCAAGCAGTTCAGCGATAATCCCTCCTTCAAAAAGTGGCTGTCGGAAACGATTTTTGCGGCGACTTATGCCGAGGCATCCTGATGGCCATATTGTTTAAAATGTCCAATAAGTTGGAAGTCTTCCGTTCGGCATCCGTTACTGCCTGATACCAGGATAACCTTCCAGTAAAGTGCCTGGTTTATCGTGGGAACTTTTTGGTTGCAGGAGTTTATCGACCGCAGCCTGGGCATTTTTGTGCTGGGCATGCAGAACGGCGAGGCGCGAGGCATGGCGTCCTGCATCCGCCGCAAGTTTATAGACCTCTTCGGCGGAGGCAATCCGTCCTGCCAACTCCAGTCCGGTCAAAAAATCAAAGGTCGTCATCGTGATGAGACGTTGGCTCCCAAAGATCCACTCTTGACTGTTGCCTCGTACAAGACTGCGTCGGGAATATGCACGGGCACCCCGGGATACAGTAAATAACCCAACGCATCCGCCGTGGCGAGGGCGATGAGAGGTCCGGTGTCCGTCACCAGGAGTTTGGCAGTCAATTCAGGAACAGTCATGAGGTTTTTGGCGCGATGCAAGCTGGCGAATCAATTGGACGCCGGGAGATAACGGGTCACTGGGACGGTGCGGGAGGGGCAGGTGATATTGGCGAAGCAGGTGCAGGGCATCGGCAAAATCAACTTCCTGTTCGATTCGATTGCCAAGCTCTCTGCGGCTGATCTCGCCCCGGCTATAGGATTCGACAGCTTCCCTTATGGCGGACTCGGTCATGGACCACCCCTGAGGGCCTTGTTTTATCTGATTCAATAAAGAAAAAAAGCCGGGCAGGAATCTTCAGTAAAATATTGTCAAAAACCTTGTGCATGACCAGACCGACACGAAAAACATGACGATTCAGTATGGACCAGGACATGGGGAAGGTTATAATTCCGCACAGAAAAAATCAAGGTCAAAAGTTCGCCGGCAAACTTTTTTGGCTGTGATGTCTGTTTTCCCTTTACAGGACCACCCTTTTTGCCGTTTCCTTCCCTGGAACGACGACCGGTTCCATTTTTCCAGGTGTAACGGTGCCGGGGGTTTCTGCTTTCGAGCCGGGGATACTCCTGAGCCGGGGATACTCCTGAGCCGGGGATACTCCTGAGCCGGGGATACTCCTGAGCC
>JADGCO010000016.1:39643-56568 GCA_015228935.1 Magnetococcales bacterium
CCGGGGATGCTCCTGAGCCGGGGATGCTCTTGCCTGAAAAGCGGCAGACTTGTCCGACATGCTTGTCCACCGGGTCACGAGGCGGTTTATCCTGTGACACAGATTCTGTGGCACTGATTCTATGGCACGGATGCTGTGGCATGGATTTGGTTGCATGATGCAGGATTTTCTTGTTTCAATTGCGGATTGAAAATCTTCAAAAATGGATCAACTGCACACTTTTTCAAGACCCCTTCTGCATTGTAAGCGTTCCTGTGATGGTGTTATCGTATCCTCCCATGATAATTCATAGTATTTCTCCATGATCATATTGCATGCCGGTTTTCTCGAAGGGCATTTTCTTCTTTGGGGGGAGACCCCTCTTGCTGTCACATCGTCGGGCAAAAAGCCACGCCTGCCCAAACCTGCCAAAGGTGCCACGACCCACCCCTCCCCATTTGACGGTGGACGCGAGGGATTGCGGCGCTGCTTCGACCGTGTCAACCTGCCCGTGCCCATCGACAAAAACCGCTCCGGCTGGGTCGAAATCTGGCTGCCAACCCACGCCGACGCACCTCTGGCCTCCAGCGGTCTGATCGCCGATCCCCCCCCGGCGGATGCCGAAGTCACCGTCGCCCCCTGGACCGTGACCGCCTTTGCCATGCATCCCGAAGAAACCCTGCAACTCCTCTGCATCAGCATGGGCAAGGAGATGCTTGCTCCCGGCATTGTGGTCGGCGATGACCTCATCTTCTGGGGAGCCGCCCTGCGCCTGGCCAGCTCGCTCGTGGCCCGGGAGCGCTTCCTGCCCGGCATCAACAAAGAGGGCGATGAGTTGGCCGCCCGCTGGATTCCCTGCCTCACGGAGATCGACGCCATCCACCTGCGGGATCTGGCCATCGCCATGCCTGCCGCCGCCCGTGCCTTCACCTTTGACAGCGGCCACCAACCCGCCCCGGCCCCGATCCATATTCTGGATGGTTTTGTCAAATGGATGGTGGACCACCTGCTGCATATTGCCACCGGTCGCGCCGCCCGCGGGATCGTCCGCCGCAAACTGACCCCACAAGCCACCATCCACGACCGCTGGCTGCATGCCCTGCGCACTGCCCATTCCTTTTTGAAGGCCGGCAAACCCGAACTGGATGCCTTTGCCGAACAGGTCCGCCATTGGCTCATGCCGGTCACCATCACCTCCAATTCCCCCTTCCGGCTCTGTTTTCGCCTCGACGAACCGAACGATGACCGCGCCCCCTGGCGGGTCACCTATCTGTTGCGGTCGGTGGCCGATCCCTCCCTGCTGGTGCCGGTCGAACGGGCCTGGCATGTCGGCAAACGCCTGGCCAAATCCCTGTTTGGAAACGTGGAATTCGACGTGCGGGCCTACCTTCTGGCCGCCCTGGGCGATGCCGCCCGCCTGGACCAGACCATCGAAGAGAGCCTGCGCTACGACGCCCCCAGCGGCTTCGAACTGGATATCGAAGGGGCACTCCGGTTTCTCATGGAAACGGCCTGCCTGCTTGAAGAAAATGGTTTTGGCATTCTCCTGCCGGCCTGGTGGTCCCGCGCCGGGACCAGTTCCCGCCTGGAAATTCGGGCCAAAGTCGAAAGTCCCACCTGGCCGGGAACCCGTGGCATCTCCATGGATGATCTGGTCCAATTCCAATGGGATGTGGCCCTGGGGGGAGAGAATATCACCCTCGAAGAGTTGCGGGACCTGGCCCGCATGAAGTCCCACCTGGTCCGGGTCCGTGGCCAATGGATCCTGGTCGATAACCGGGAAATCCAGAAAGCGCACAAATTTTTGCTGCAACGCCAGGATGGTCAGGTCCAGGTGCGGGATATCGTGCGGCTCGCCATCGGTGCCGAGGATGTCTCGGCCTCGATCCCCATGGCCGGCGTCACCGCCACCGGCTGGATTGGCGATCTCCTGGAAAAACTGGTCGGCAATCGCCCCCTCGATCTCCCCCCGCCCCCGACCGGATTCCAGGGAGCGTTGCGTCCCTACCAGTTGCGCGGCTTTGCCTGGCTTGATTTTCTGGTCAGCATTGGCTTTGGAGCCTGCCTGGCTGACGATATGGGTCTGGGCAAAACCATCCAGGCCTTGGTATTGATCGCCCGCCGCTGGGAAGCCGGCAATCGGCAACCCGTCCTCCTGGTCTGCCCCACCTCCGTGATCGGCAACTGGCAACGCGAAGCCCGCCGCTTCACCCCGGAACTCCCGGTCATGGTGCATCACGGCACCACCCGCAAACGCGGTGATGCCCTGCGCGAAGAGGTCCAAAACCAGGCCATCGTCCTCTCCAGCTACAGCCTGCTGCCGCGCGATCTGGATACCCTCCTGGAAATACCCTGGTATGGCATCATTCTCGACGAAGCCCAGAACGTCAAAAATCCCGATACCAAACAGGCCCAGGCCGCCCGCTCCCTGACCGCCGGGTTTCGCATCGCCATGACCGGCACCCCGGTCGAAAACAATGTCGGCGACCTGTGGGCCATCATGGAATTTCTCAACAAGGGTCTCCTGGGCACCCAGGCCACGTTCCGCGACACCTTTTTATTGCCCATCCAGGCCGGACGTGATCCACAAGCCACCCAACGCCTGAAACGCATCACCTCCCCTTTTATCCTGCGCCGCCTCAAGACCGACCGCGAAATCGTCCCGGACCTGCCGGAAAAAATGGAAATGAAGGTGTTTTGCAACCTGACCCGGGAACAGGCATCCCTCTACGGTGCCGTGGTCGAAGAGATGACCCGGCAACTGAAAGAAGCCACCGGCATCCAGCGCCGTGGCCTGATCCTGGGAACCCTGTCCAAATTGAAACAGGTGTGCAACCACCCCGCCCAGTTCATGAAGGACAACTCCCCCATCCCGGGACGTTCCGGCAAGGTGGCCCGCCTCGAAGAAATGTTGGAAGAAATTCTCGGCATCCGGGAAAAAGCGCTCATTTTTACCCAGTTTGCCACCATGGGAACCCTGCTCAAAACCCACCTGGAAGAACTCTTCGGCCATGAGGTCTTGTTCCTGCACGGTGCCATCCGCAAAAAAGAGCGGGATGCCATGGTGGACCGTTTCCAGGCCGCTGCGGGGGGGCCATCCCTGTTCATCCTCTCCCTCAAGGCCGGCGGTACCGGCCTCAACCTGACCCAGGCCAATCATGTGTTCCACTTCGACCGCTGGTGGAATCCCGCCGTGGAAAATCAGGCCACGGACCGCGCCTTCCGCATCGGTCAGATGCGCAACGTCCAGGTCCACAAATTTCTCTGCGTCGGAACCCTGGAAGAAAAAATCGACGACATGATCGAACGCAAAAAAAATACCGCCGAAGAGGTGATCGGGGCCGGCGAAAACTGGATCACGGAAATGTCCACCGATCAATTGCAGGAACTCTTCGCCCTGCGCCAGGAAGCCCTGGGCGTGGAGGAATCCCCGGACGTGGAGGCATCCTGATGACCAAACGCTGGCATCGAGAATGGTTTCGCAAATCCGTCCCCCTGACCGCCGTGGGTGGCATCCGGGCCGCCTCAAAGGGAAGCGATTTTGGCAAAAACTGGTGGGCCAAACGCTGGAACGACACCCTGGATCGCTTTTCCCTCGGTTCCCGACTCGTGCGTGGCCGCAACTATGCCCGCAATGGCCAGGTCCTTTCCATCGATATCGGCCCGGGCGAGGTCCTCTCCACCGTCCAGGGTTCCCGCCAGCAACCCTACGATGTCATGATCCGGTTGCGCAAACTCACCACGGAAGATTGGGCAAAACTCACCAAAACACTCTCCGGTCAGGCCCGCTATGCCGCCCGCCTGATGGCCGGCGAAATGCCCGAAGACATAGAAAGGGTGTTTCTGTCTGCCGGTCTTTCCCTCTTTCCGGATGACCCCCGGGACTTGATGACCAAATGCTCCTGCCCCGACTGGTCGAATCCCTGCAAACATGTCGCAGCGGTGTTTTACTTGTTGGGTGAGGCCTTTGATGCCGATCCATTCCTGATTTTTCGTATCCGGGGCATGGACCGCGAAACCTTTTTGCGGCAACTTGGTGGCACCCGGGAGAGCAGACCCGCCGATGCTACCCAACCCGCAGCGCATGCGCCCGAACCCCTGCCGGTGGCTGTGGAACCGTTCTGGCACGGCAAACCGGTCTCCAACGACCTGTTCGGTGAGGCCACCCTGCCGCCCGTGCATGCCGCCCTGCTGAAACGCCTGGGTTCTCTCCCCTTCTGGCGGGGAAAAACCCCCCTCCTCGAAGAACTCGAACCCGTCTATCCCTATGCCGCCGTCCTGGGCCTCTCCATCCTGGCCGGTGCCGGCTGCAACGATCCGACCGCCCCCAAAAAAGAAGAACCCGCCAATCATCAGGAAAAAAAGCACTCCACGACAAAAAAACCTTCTGGCAACCGGAAATACTGAGACACGCGGTGCAGGTCCTGTTTGTGATTCAGACGAAAGTTTTCCCCGGAAATGATGGTTGGCGGCGTCAAATTGATCTGTTCATAGGCGAGGGAGAGTCCGGTCTGGACCTCACCGGCCATCATGTTGGCCAACTCGCCCATGGCATCTGCGGCATCCTCGGCAAAAACCGACAACTCCCTGCCAGCCAGGTCTCCAGCCAGACGCAGTGACACCGGCAAGGCACAGGAAAGAATCAGCCCCCCCTCAATGGCCCCATTGAAACCAATCAGGGCTGCCACTTCCGGCAACGGTCCACCATGCGACTCGGGACCAGGATGCAACGTGGTCTGTTCCGGAACCGGTTGCAGGGTCATCATGCTGGAAAAAATATTGTGGACGCCTTGAATGATCAATTGTCCGATCTGTTCCTTCAAAAGCAGAACGTCCACAGTGTCCGCCGACAGCAAGGCGTTCCGCCTGATCTCTTCCAGAATCACCCTGGGTTTCTCGGCATGTTGCAACAACACCTTCTGGAACGTGCTGAATCGCTCGATATCAATCCCCAGGAGCCGAATGCCGATGCCATTGTCATCCTGGCGCACGATCATGGCCTGAAATTCGATCACGCAGGGAGGAATCTCCGGTTTCTCCCCCTCACCCTCCTCCTGGAGAAACAGCCTGAGCGGCGTGCGACAGCCGATGAATTCCGCACCCAACGGCACGTTTTCCAACAAACCCCCAATCAAGGAAAAATTGATCGACCGGAGTTTCATGACCGCACCGTGCGGCAAATCCAACTCTGCCGTCATGTGTAGTGGAATGCGGGTGTGTCTGCGTCTCTCCATGTTCGGTTTCCCCTCTGAGGGATGATCAAGATACATCAAAATTTTCGCAAAATTTGCACCAAAGCCTGCCCGTCAACCCTTTCCAGGGCATGTCCGGCCACTACAGCCATGGTTTCAGTTTGCCTGCCCCGCAGCGCGGCAATGTTCTGCATATCCTGACTCCAGGACGGCACAGTCAGGTCGCCGGACAAGGCGGCCCCCACTTTGCGGACGATGGAGACATACCTGGCCCGGGGATGGGGCCGACGATTGAGCCGATACAAAAAATTGCCAGGCTGTTCCCGCACCAGATCGGCATAGAGGCGTTGGGATCGGTTCAGGGTGTCACCACCCAACATGGGTGCCATCATGCTCAAGGGGGTGCTGCCGACCAGCAGGGCCACTTCGGCCTTATCGGTGCCCAGATGCGGTGCCGCAATGGTCACCAGCAGATGAATGGCCAGATCCGGATGGGACACCATGAGCAGCCGCGCCACCACCCCACCCGCCGAGTGCCCCACCAAAAAGCGTTTTTCGTGCGGATGACCGGCAAACAGGCGTTCGACAACACGCCGCAACAATCGGGCCTGGAGATCAATCGGAGCTTCGGAGGGAAGATCGGCGCGATAGTATGTATGGCGACCGGGAACGGGTTTTTGAATCCGTTCCTGGATGGTACCACCCTGGGTGGAGACCCCTCCCCCATCCCGCCAACCCGCCATTTGCAGTGCCGCTGTAACACCACTTTGATCCCAGGCCCTGTCATCACTGAAATAGCCGTGGACCAGAACCAGCACATCCGCCCGGGCCGGAACCGCCACCCACAAGAGTGTTGCCAACAAAACCCGGCTTAACCACAATATTCTTATGTTTTTCATATGGTCATTCAGGAAGGTACCCCTCCTGATCCCTGCCCCCACACCCGGTCCAAGCCAACTGCCCCATACCCGGTCCAAGCCAACTGCCCCACACCCGATCCAAGTCAACTGCCCCACACCCGATCCAAGCCAACTGCCCCACACCCGGTTTCAACCCCTCAAACACTCCCCTCCAGACCTCTGCCCTGCACCCGACAATTCAGTCTCCGGTTGTTTGACGGAAAAAATCCCCGAGCAATTTTGCGACGTCGGCAGCCTTTTCCAGAAAGAAGAGATGATCAGTCTCCGGAATGAAATGGAGTTTGGCACCCGGAATTTTCTTGACCAGCAGGTGGGCATTTTCCGGAGGGACCAGAATATCCTTGTCGCCCGACATGACCAGGACCGGGCAGCCAATCCGCTCCAGTGGCAAGGGCTGCTTCATGAACCCGGCAACAGCGCCGTATTGCAGAAACACCTCGGCTGGATTTTCCGGCAGGGTGGTGCGCATCTGGATCAGGTAATCATAAATGGTTTGATAGCGCGAGTGCAGGAACGGGACCAGCGCAGCATCCAGGGCCAGACGGGCACGGGCCAGGGGATCCAGGGTATAAATGGCGCGCAGTTGATCCTCGGGCATCAACGGAAAATGATTTTCAAACTCCGGACCGCTGGAGGTGGAACACAACAGAACCAGGGCAGTGACCCGTTCCGGGGCAGCCAGGGTCAGAACCTGGGCAATGAATCCCCCCATGCTGAGACCGATCACCCCGAACTTTTGGTGACCCAGATCCTCCATGACCTGCAAGGCATCGTGGGCCAGATCGGTCATGGTATACGGCCCCATGCTGGGGGGGGAGTTGCCCATGCCGCGATTGTCCGGCATGACCATCTCAAACTCACCCGACATGGCCTCGGCCATTTTGTTGAAGACCCAGTTGGCGCTGCCGAACCCGGGCAGGCACAGCAGGGGATACCCCTTGCCGACAACGGTCACATGGTTCTTGTAGTACGAATGGTTTGCCTTGTTCTCCATGCAGATTGCCTCTCACACTATTTTTTTTCTTCATCCTTGTCGCCACTGCCGGCAATGGCCTTGACGCCACTGGTTGCCACATCCACGGTCGTCCCGACAACCTTGGCCCCGGCCCCCACCGCCGTCGAAGCCACCGTGACCGCCGCATCCGTCACTGCCATCACTGCACACCCACTCAAAAACAAGGCCAGAAACAAGACAGCCGCCAGGTTGCGCATCGAAAACCCCCTGCAAATTGAAAAGAAACAATGAAAAAAACAACAAACCATGACACGATGCTCGACTTTTTTTGGAGTGCGGCAGAAAGCCCACCGTCCCTGCATCTGGTTTCTACCAAAACATGTTTTCCGTACAAATGCAATCTTTCACGCGCTCTTTGGTACCGAACCAACCATCCCGTGACCGTCGTCCTGCACAGATTGAGGATGCATTTTAGTCATGGATAAAATACCAAACTGCGCCGATATGGTTCACGAGTTTCTTCGAATAAGACAGAGTCATATCCCACCGGTCGGTCCATTGAAGAGTCCCCTGAAAAAAGTCTCCCAACAATCAAGCTGTCCCGCACAACACATGGATATCGTTGCATTTAATCAAATTTTACGCACTCTCGTAACGAATTGATAAATAAAGGATCGCGTCAGGAATTGCGACTTTGTTCAGGAGACTCATTGGAGAGATGCGGGCAAAATGAGGTCACCGAGACGTTTCATATTTGCATCTCCCCATCAACGTTACTAAAATGAAGGACATGAAGATCACCTACGACCCTGCGAAGGATCTCTGGAACACGGAGAGTCGCCAGCTTCCTTTTGATCGAGTTGCTGATTTTCGATGGCAGGATGCCTTGATCGTCGAAGATGTCCGGTGTGTCTATCCAGAGCGACGATTCGTGGCAGTTGGCTATTTGGATAAGCGTTTACACGTTCTATGCTTTACGCCTGTTGAAAGCGGTATACGGGTGATCAGTTTTCGGAAGGCCAATCCTCGCGAGGCACGCAAATATGGCAAACCAATTACCGTTGACTGACGATGATGGAGAGGTCAGGGAACTAACGCAGGAAGATTTTGCGCGTATGAAACCGGCTCAGGACATTTTGCCAATGATTTTCGGGACAGAAGTTGCAGCCGAACTTTTGGCAAGACCTGTCCACCCTTCTGGCAGCGACACAAAAGTCTCCACCACTGTGCGTTTTGATGCCGATGTCATTACGGCTTTTCGTGCCACCGGCAAGGGGTGGCAGACGCGGATGAATGCTGCCCTGCGGGATTGGTTGCAGTCGCATTCACCGGCGTGACTGAAAGCTTCCCTCACACCGGACCACGCCGAAGTTTTTTCAGAGCGTCCACCAACACCCGCACTTGAGGCGTTCGCAGAGTTCTCGAGGGATTTTCACCATGTCAGGGTTTGAACGCGACGAAAAGTGATGACCTGATTATCGTCCTGATTACCAAAATGGAACACGAAGTGCAGATTGGTCTGTTCCGGCTGTCCGTACCCTAAACGAATGGGAGAATCACATGTCCACCCATAAAATACCCGGTGTGGTCGGCGGAGTCACGCAAGGCCTGATCGGCGGAAAAATAAAATGGCTCGTTGCCGGTGTCGCACTGGTGATGGCTCTGTCGCAGACCTATTTCGTCGTGGCCCCGACCGACCGGGCCAATGTGCGGCGGCTGGGCAACGTGCGTCATCCCACGCCGCTCAATCCCGGTTTGTACTTCAAATTGCCGCTGGTGGACATGGTGGATGTGGTCCAGGTCAGCCTGACGACCTTGCATGTGGCACCGTTTTTCGTCATGACCATCGACAATCAAAAAATCGGCCTGGACATCAACTTCAATTTTACGATTCCCATGGACAAGGTCAACCATCTTTTGTACGAGGTGGGCGGGGCCGGCAACGTGGATGTTGTCTCCAGCGTCGTGCCCATTGTCCGGGATCGGGCCGCACGGGTGTTTGCCATTCAAAACATGGTCTCGGTCAACGAAAAGCGCGAAGCCATTCAAGCCGAGATCGAGCGCAGCGTCTCCGCAGCGGTCAAGGAACTGTTTGGCATCGAGACGCACAGTCTGCAAATAGCCGGCATCACCCCCTCGGATGCCTTCATGAAATCCAACGAAGCCGCCGTCAAGGCCAAGAATGATGCCGTCGCCGCCGAAAACAACAAACGGGTCAAACAGTTCGAATCGGAGCAGGTGGTCATCAAGGCCAAGGGGGATGCGGATTCGGCCATCGAGGCGGCCAGGGGACGCTCGCAATCCATGCTCCTGGAGGCCGAGGCGGACAAACAAAGATTGGTTCTCGAAGGACAGGGGCAGGCGGCCCGTTTGAAGGCCGAAATCGAACCTTTTGGCTCGGCGGAGATGTACATCAAATTTTTGCAGGCCAAGGCAGCCAACAATTGGAACGGAACCCCACCCCAGATTGTGGCCGGATCGGGCGGCTCCATGAATGTGGTCGTCCCGGTGCCATCCCTCGCGGATTATCCAACCAAACCTGCGCAGACAGGTGCCGCAGCCCGAAAATCAGCCCAATCAGCCCAAATGGAACCCCAGCAGCCAGCAGCCGATCAGGTACCCCCGGAAAGATCAAACCGTTCGTGGTAGATGGAATAACGCACGGGCACTGTATTGTTATAGCCGATCCGTTTACGACGGGCTTCATCGAGCAAGTGGTAGCGAATGGTCACATCCAGGGTCACCGCCTGTGATGAAACGCCCGTTTTGGGAAGTTCATAAATAAACTCACGGGGTTGCCGGGCAGCCAGGCGGTTGTCCCAAAGATCGATGATGAACGGACGCCACATGATGGTGCGTTGCATTTTGTAAATTTTTTCGTGCATCACGGCATTGTGATTGTCGAGCAGGCGGAACTCCAGGGTCAGGTGCCGATCCGGTGTTCCTGTGGGCAGAAAGTGGTCCGTGCCGACGTTGGTCAAGGTAAAGACAAACTGGGACCGGCCATCCACCTCCTCACGGCGGTGATCCACCTTCAAGGCACGCGCCACCTGGGGCGGATGATGCCCACCCTGAAACAGGTGGCGTCCCCCCTGGCGCAATGGCCCATTGGTGGCCATGGCCCGGGTCACATTGGGCAGGTGACACCCCACACAATCCGGTTTCCTCTCTCCCAGGCGAATCTCTTCCACAGTTCCACAAGGCGAAAGACGATAAAACATGTCCCAACGGTCCCCGGAAACCATATGACACATCTGACAGGGATTCATGCCGGAGAGAAAGTCGGGATCGACCTTGACCGGATGCGGGGCCTGATCGGTAGCGTAGGGACCGATCACCTCCCCGTTACGCACATGACAGACGGCACAGGTCACCCCCTCATCCCGCAACCGGGAATCAAAATCGGGATTCGGCTCCAGAATCGGATCCAGCTTGTCCCTGTCCCGAAAACCGACCTCAACATATTCCTTCTGATTTTTAAGAGGAATATGGCAATTGACACAGACCGGAGGATTTTTTTCGAAGGCCCGGTCGGCCTGAAAATATTCATCGGTCCAGGCCTTGGCATGCATGCTGCCAGACCACTCCCGATAAATTTCTTCGTGGCAGGTGCCGCAATGCTCCGCCCGCAGGGATTCAAGTCCCTTGGGCACGGCCGTCTGGATGGACCAGGCAAATTTGTCCTCCACGACAAAGATATTCAGGGGGCGCACCAGCCGCCATGCCAGAAATGACACGGCAATCGCCAAAAAAATCCACAATTTATATCGGCTACGCACGGCCATGTCAGGATCCTGCGCAAGGAATGGAACTGGTCAGGTAAAAAACCGGTATACCCGGTCTTGCAAGAAATCCTTCCAGATTTGACATTGCAATCCATGAAGGTAACAGGTTACCGGGTTATCCTCCAAGTCAAATTTTGCTTCCGGGAGGTGGCGGAGATATTCTGTGTCCAGGTGGATATGCAACCCTGTCGTGAATCGGGAAATTGTCTTGTGACACACATGCCGCACCTGCCATGCAAATTGTTCGTTCACCTTCTGCCAATCCTGATCGTTTCTTCATTGATCGGAATAGGGCCTGTCTGGGTTGTCAATGCCCAGGATACTCAGGATATCCAAGAATCCCGCAAGGAAACCGACAGCACCCAAGAATCCCGCAAGGAAACCGACAGCACCGAAGAATCCCGCAAGGAAACCGGCAGCACCCAAGAATCCCGCAAGGAAACCGACAGCACCGAAGAATCCCGCAAGGAAACCGGCAGCACCCAAGAATCCCGCAAGGAAACCGACAGCACCCAGGTAAACAGGAAAGAGCCTGGTAACACCAAGGAAGCCCGAAAAGAGCCTGCCATCACCAAGGAGACCCGGAGAGAAAAAGATCGTCCCAGGGAGACCCGGAAAGAAATGCCCTTTGCCAAAGAGGCACAAAAAGGAATCGACGCCCAGAAAAAAGGCCAATTTGTCGAGGCCGAAACGTTCTATTCCAATGCCTTGAATGCCCCTGACCTGCGTCGGGATGCCGAGGCGGAAATTCTGGCCAACCGTTGTCTGGTACGACTGGAACTGGGAAAAAGCCGGTTGGACAAGGAAAAATTTGCAGCAGGATTAACCGATTGCAACCAGGCAGTCCTGTTGAAACCGGATCTGGCCAATGGTTATCTGTTCCGGGGCAATGGCCGGATGGCCAGCAACCAGTTGGAACTGGCTGCCGAAGATTTCAAGGTGGCCATGGCCCTGCTGCCCAAGGATCCGCTGCCCATCTATTTTCGGGCACAAACCCTGCTGCGTCTTGGCAAGACCACAGAAGCCATGCAAAACCTGACTGCGGTCCTGAAAATACGTCCCAATTTTCCCCCAGCCCATCTGGAACGGGGTCTGTTGCATCTGCAACAGGGGAGCATGAACAGTGCCTTGCAGGATTTTTCGGCAGCCATCCGGCTCGATCCAAAATTTTATGATGCCTATTTTCTGCGGGCAGAGCTGCTGGGACGCACGGGAAAAATCAAGGAAGCCCTGGCCGATATCAACCAGGCCCTGCAACTGCGTCCGAACAATCCCACAGCCATTTTTCGCCGTGGCCTGTTCCAGGTGGCCCTGGGAGAAGTTGCTTCCGGTATTGTCGGGTTTGAACGGGCGCGGCAATTGGCTCCTGGAGATCCGCAAATACCAGCCGGTCTGGGATTGGCGCACTTTATACAAGGGTCCCATGCAGCGGCGGAAGAGGCTTTTTTGCAGAGTCTGTCTTTGGCACCGGATGATGTGTTTGTCATTCTCTGGCTCACACTGACCCGGTTGAAACAAAATCCTGCCGCAGACCGCGCTGCGTTGCCCCAGGTCGAGAGTGCCCGGTTGACCCAATGGCCCAATCCCCTGCGTGCCCTGTTGTTGGGAAACATGACACCCGATGGTGTCATGCAGCAGGCGCGACAGACAGAAAAAGCCGGAGTGGCCATGGCCCTGGTCGAATCCAGCTTTTTCATCGGCCAGTACCACCTGTTGCACAACAACACCACCGAAGCGGCAGTCTGGTTGCGCAAGTCACTGGAATTTGATGCAAAAGATCCCATCCTGGTCCATCTCGCCAACAAGGAGCTTAACCGTCTCTCCGTCACAATGCCACAAGCCCTGTCGCAAGTCACAACGCAAGAGACATCATCAAAAACCGTACCTGAAACTTCATCAGGGACGGTGCCTGGAACCCTGTCAGACATACCGTCAGAAACATCACCTGCCACGGCGTCAGAGACACTGCCTGAAACTCCACCAGAAAAACCCCTGCAAGCCGACATCACGTCGCACCAGGTGTTGCCGTTGCTCTCGGCATCTTTTTTGTCAAACCCGGAGATCCTCCCCCAGACAACCTTCACACCCACACCGGTTCCACTCCAAGCGTCCGACCAGGAAAGCCATGCCGTTGAAACTGCCCCCTTTCTCCCGGATAAAAATCCTGGATCTTCTCAAACAAACAATTCCGATCCCCCTCAGGAGAAGGATTCCGGATCTTCCCAAACAAAAAATTCCAGATCCGCTCAAGAAAAATATCCTGGCCTCCCTCAAGCAAAGAATGCCGAATCTCTCCAGGCGCAAGATTCCGGATCCTCCCAGGAAAAGCATTCCGGCATCCCTCAAGGAATGGATGCTGAATCTCTCCAGAAGCAAGATTCCGGATCCCCGCAAGAAAAATATCCTGGCCTCCCTCAAGGGAAAAATGCCAAGTCTCTCCAGACGCAAGATTCCAAATCTTCTCAAGAAAAAAATTCTGGCATCCCTCAAGGGAAGAATGCCGGATCTCTTCGTGCGCAAAATTCCAGATCCTCTCAAGAAAATACTTCAGGCCCCCCTCAAAAGAACAATGCTGGACCTTTCCAGACAAAGGATTCCAAACCTGACCAGGAAAAAAATCCCGATTCCTCTCAAGAAAAATATTCTGGCCTCCCTCAAGAAAATAATACCGGGCCTTTCCAGGCAGAGGATTCCGGATTCTCAGCAAAAAATTCCGACCCCTCCCGGGAAAATAATTCTGCATCCCCCCAAACAATCAACCGCGAAAAGTCGCAAAAAATCATGATCGCCGACACAGGCACCACCCATGCGCCTGCCGGTGATGCCCCGGAAAAACGTGTCATTGTCAACCAGGAGAACCACGCCCAGACCGGCAGCAGCACCCCCGGGGAGTGGCCAAACGCAACCGACAAGGCAGCGGTCAGCATTCTGCTCACGGATTCGTTGTCCACGGACATACCGGCCATCGTCAAATATTTCCGGAAAAGTGGATTGGGAAAAAAAGCGCGTGATCTGCACCTGTTTCGTACCCGGAACAACAGGACATTGGTCTATTATGGCACTTTTCCCAGTGTGGCCGACGCCCAGGAACAAATCCGGAACATGTCACCCGTTTTGAGAAAAAACCAGCCGCGAATTCACTCGCTGGCCCGAATAGAAAAACGACTGAAAATGCTCGAAGCGACGCCGGCCCCTTTTTCTTCCGACTGACCGGTACTCTTTTTACTTGCATCATGACGCAACAATCCCCACGATCATCACCGACAGGCAATACGATTTGCCATGGGCGGCCAACCGGGAAACGCTTGCGGGGATGACCATGACCGAGGAAAAAATTCAACAACAACAGCAGGAAGAAGCCTTGGAAACCCAGGAGTGGCGGGAATCCCTGGAATATGTGTTGACACGTGAGGGACCCGGCCGGGTGACCGAACTGCTGCGGGAACTCCATCAGCATGCCCACAAACTGGGGGTCAAGATTCCCTTTTCTGCCAATACCCCCTACATGAACACCATTCACCCCGCCGACCAGCACCCCTATCCCGGCAGCCGGGAGATTGAGCGCCGCATCAAGAGCCTGATCCGCTGGAATGCCATGGCCATGGTCGTGCGTGCCAATCAGCAGGAAGTGGGTATTGGCGGTCACATTTCCACGTTTGCCTCGGCAGCCACCCTCTACGAAGTCGGTTTCAACCATTTTTTCCGGGGTCCTGACGCCGAATGTGGTGGTGACCTGGTATTTTTTCAGGGGCACGCCGCGCCGGGAATCTATGCCCGCGCCTTCCTGGAAGGACGCCTGAGCGAACGGGATTTGTCCCATTTTCGCAAGGAGTTGGCCGATGGCGGAGGACTCTCCTCCTACCCGCACCCCTGGTTGATGCCGAACTTTTGGCAGGTCCCGACCGTCTCCATGGGACTCGGTCCGATCATGGCCATCTACCAGGCGCGCTTTTTGCGCTATCTCGAAGACCGGAACCTGCGTCCCCACACCGATGCCAAAATTTGGGCCTTTCTGGGTGATGGCGAAACCGACGAACCGGAATCCCTGGGAGCCATCTCCCTGGCCGCCCGCGAACACCTGGACAATCTGGTCTTCGTCATCAACTGCAACCTGCAACGTCTCGATGGCCCGGTGCGGGGCAATGGCCAGATCATCCAGGAACTGGAAGCGGATTTCCGGGGTGCCGGCTGGAATGTGATCAAGGTGATCTGGGGACAGGATTGGGATCCCCTGTTTGAAAAGGATCCGGAAGGGTTGTTGGCCAGCCGTCTGGCGGAACTCGTCGATGGCGAGTATCAAAAACTCTCCATTGAAGGCGGTGCCTACGTGCGGCAACAGGTGTTCGGCAAACATCCGCACCTGCTGGAACTGGTCGCCCACCATTCGGATGAACAACTGCACCGCATGCGGCGCGGCGGCCACGATCCAGAGAAAGTCTACGCCGCCTACCATGCCGCAACCCATCACAAGGGTGCCCCTTCGGTCATCCTGGCCATGACCATCAAGGGGTATGGCCTGGGTGCCGCCGGGGAAGGCCTGAACATTACCCACCAACAAAAAAAGATGACCGGCGAAGAGCTGCGGGCCTTCCGGTCCCGTTTTGGCATTCCGTTGTCGGACGAGGAGGTCTCCCACATGCCCTTCTATCGTCCCACCGAAGGGAGCGAAGAGATGCGCTACCTTCAGGAACAACGCCGCAAACTGGGCGGCTACCTCCCAAGCCGCAAGGTCAAGGCCGATCCCATTCAACCCCCGGACGGCGAAATATTTCAGGAGTTTGCCGCCGGCACCGGTGAACGGGAAATTTCCACCACCATGGTCTTTGTCCGGCTGTTGACCCGCCTCCTCAAGGATCCTTCCATTGGCCGACTCGTGGTGCCCATCGTGCCCGACGAAGCCCGCACCTTTGGCATGGAAGCCCTGTTCCGCCAGTGCGGCATCTACTCCCATCCCGGACAACTCTACGAGCCGGTCGATTCCAAAAGCCTCCTCTACTACAAGGAAGCCCGGGATGGCCAGATCCTGGAGGAAGGGATCACCGAGGCCGGGGGGTTAAGCTCCTTCATCGCCGCCGGAACCGCCTACGCCAATCATGGCGTCAACACGATTCCCTTTTTTGTCTACTACTCCATGTTTGGCCTCCAGAGGGTCGGGGATTTGATCTGGGCCGCCGCCGACATGCGGACCCGGGGATTTTTGTTCGGAGGCACGGCAGGACGGACCACCCTGGCCGGCGAAGGACTCCAGCATCAGGACGGACAAAGCCACCTGCTGGCCCTGCCCGTCCCCACCCTGATGGCCTACGATCCCGCCTACGCCTACGAGGTGGCCGTCATCGTCCAGGAGGGACTCCGTCGCATGTATGTCGATCAGGAGGCACTCTTCTACTACATCACGATCATGAATGAAAACTATCGGCACCCCCCCATGCCGGATGGTGCCGAAGAGGGAATCCTGAAAGGCATGTACCTCCTGGAAGGCACGACCGCCCCTCCCACCTGGCCACGGGTGCAACTTCTGGGGAGTGGGGCCATCCTCAATGAAGTGGTCAAGGCCAAAGAAATGCTGGTCCAGTACGAGGTGGCCGCCGAAGTGTGGAGCGTGACCAGCTACAAAGAGTTGCGCCGGGATGCCCAGGAAGTGGAACGCTGGAACATGTTCAATCCAGGCATCGAACCCATGCAACCCTACCTCACCCAATGCCTCAAGGGACGTTCCGGTCCTTTCGTAGCCGCCACCGATTATGTCAAGGCCCTGCCGGATCTGGTGGCCAAATGGCTGCCGGGACCGTTGCTCTCCCTGGGCACCGACGGTTTCGGGCGAAGCGAAACCCGCTCGGCATTGCGGGATTTCTTCGAGGTGGACCGCCGCCATGTCACGCTGGCCGCCTTGAGCCAATTGTATCATCTGGAGTTGTTGCCGGTCAGCGTCGTGCAACGCGCCATCCAGGAACTGGAAATCGATCCAGAGCGCGTCAATCCGTTGCGACGCTGATGCCACGAAAAACAGTACCCATTCATAACCCTTTCAATAAAGGGTGTAACCATTCAGAACCCCTTCATTAAAAGGATTTGACATGGAAGACTTTGTTGG
>JADGCO010000017.1:0-5460 GCA_015228935.1 Magnetococcales bacterium
TCAGCTTGCGGTTTGGATAGCGCAGACGGATCAGGGCATAATAGTTCAGCATGCGCCAGACCATGGTTTCTGGCGTACTTTGCAGTTCCAGATGGAAAATGGAGCCGTCCTCCAGGAGGAAGACCAGATCCGGGCAGCGTTTCTGGGTGGAGGGGAATTCCACTGGCAGCATGCGGATGGCTCTCTTGCCGGTCAGACGCAGCAGGATTTGCTGCGGAGAGTCTCGGAACACATCTTTGATGGTTGTGTCGTAGCGCATGGGGTGTGTCTGGGTGTCAGGTGACTCTGCCGGTTTGTATGGAAAAAGGGGGGGGGCAGTGCGATTGTGCCTTTGGGTACTGTACCTGTTCAGTCTACCAGAAGATGGCGCTGGTGTCATTCATTTTGAATCTGATGCGGAATTGTTCGCCAAAGTTTGAGTCGAACCGGGAATAGCTGCACATGCAGGAGGCCTGGACCGAAGATGCTGGCAAACTGTTTGTATGTTTGGCCGGGGAAAAGGCGGTCATGGAAAAGGTCGAAGCGTAGCCTGGATTGCCTGTACTGTGCGCTCCAGGGCACCGGCATGGGTCATGACCACATTTTTGGCGCGTTGCCCGGTTTCTTGACACAGGGATGGATTTTGCAGCAAGTGCAGGACAATCTTTTCCAAGGCAACCGCATCCTGGACCTGAAAGCCGGCCCTGGCCTCCAGGATTTGCCGAGCAGCATCCCGGAAATTGAAAACATGAGGCCCGAAAATGGGGGGTATGCCCCAGGCGGCGGGTTCCAGAAAATTTTGTCCCCCATGCGGTATCAGACTGCCCCCGACAAAAACAATCTGCGCCAATCCATATAAACGGGTCAACCAGCCAATTTCATCCACCAGAAGGACCGGTTCGGTCCAGTTGCCCCGGGTCTGACTGAAGAGACGAAAAGAAAATCCTTTCTGGGTGAGGGTGTTGTCGAGCAGGGAGGCTCTTTCTGGATGGCGAGGGACAAGGATCAGACGCAGGTCGGCAATATGTTGGCGCACTGCGTAAAAGGTGTCCAGAATGAGGGTCTCTTCGCCGGGGTGGGTACTGGCCGCCAACCAGATGGGGGGGGGCGTTGGTCCGGTCCGTTGCTGCAAGGCAACCATTTCTGTTTGAGTTGGCAGGCGCATGGCCTGGTCGTATTTCAGGTTGCCGGTGACAAGCAAGTGGGGCCGGGCAGGTTGATGGTCGCATGATACTGTCTGGGGAGAAGACAAGGAAGGATGGATCTGTCGCATCCGATCGGCATCCTGGGGAGACTGCATGCAAAACAGATGAACCGGTTGCAGGAAACGCCCCATGGCCCAGGCCATGCGGCGATAACGGGCAAAAGATCTGGGGGAAAGCCGGCCATTGACCAGAATGATGGGGATGGCGGATTTCTCCAGGGCATGGAACAGGTTGGGCCACAATTCGGTCTCCATGATGATGACAAACCGGGGACGAATACAGGGCACCACACGCTCGATGATTCCCGGCAAATCCAGGGGGAGATAGATCAAATGATCGACGCAGGTCAGACGGTCACGAACCACCTGTTGTCCGGTTTTGGTGACCGTGGAAACGACAACGCGTAACCCGGGAAAGCAGCGATGCAACGCCTCGATCAATCCCTGGGCCGCGAGCGCCTCCCCCACGGAAACCGCATGTACCCAGAAACAGGCGTTCTGCTCCAAATCCTGACAGATACTCTTGGGGATGTGACCCAAACGTTGGGCAAGGGTTCCCTGGTATCTGGACCTGGCCCCCACCCGCAGGGCCATGAAAGGCAGAGAGACAAGGCCGAGCAGAGAAAAAAGCCCGGTATAAAGTCCATACAGATACTTGTCCGGCAGGCGCACGTTGGTTGATTTCCTGGCAGGGTTTCAAGCGGTATGTTGACAATACCACAGCACCGTCTCTTCCAGTCCCCGATCAAATTCAATCCGGGGTTGCCAACCCAATTCGTTTTTGATTTTATGGGCATTCAAGGCATAACGCCAATCGTGACCGGGTCGGTCTGTGATGAACGTGATCAACCGGGCATGGGGTGCCCCAGCCGGCTTGACGTGGTCCATGATGGAACAAATTTTTTTGACCAGGTCCAGATTTTTCCATTCATTATCGGAGCCAATATTGTAAACGCTGCCCGGCCTGGCCCGTTGCAGGATCACCTCGATGGCAGAACAGTGGTCCATGACGTGCAGCCAGTCCCGAATGTTGCCGCCGACACCATAGACCGGAATGGCCTGCCCATGCAGGCAAGCCCGAATGACGGTGGGGAGCAACTTTTCCGGATGTTGACGGGGACCGTAATTGTTGGAACAGTTGGTCTGGGTCGTCGGGACGCCATAGGTGTGAAAATAGGCCCGCACCAGATGATCGGCCCCGGCTTTGCATGCGGAATAGGGCGAGTTGGGACGATAGGGCGTGGCCTCGTGGAAAGGTTCATCGTCGGTTTGCAGGGCACCGTATACTTCGTCCGTTGACACATGATGGAAACGGACCTGACCCTGGGCACCGCGTGCAGTTTCCGCCCAATATTGACGGGCCGCTTCCAGCAGGGTCCAGGTTCCGACCAGATTGGTGTGAATGAAGGCATCCGGACCGGAGATGGAACGATCCACATGACTCTCGGCGGCAAAATGAACCACGGTGTCAATGGTGTGTTCCCGAAAAATACGTTCGACGCCAGAACGGTCGGCGATGTCGCCCTGGATAAATACGTATCGGTCCGGGGCAGGTAGTCCCGTCAGATTATCAAGTGACCCTGCATAGGTCAGAAGATCCAGATTGACCACGCGAACATCTGGATCCTGTGTCAAAATGTGGTGGATGAAGTTGGCTCCGATGAAACCGGCACCACCGGTGACCAACATGTTGGATGGTTTGTGATCAGCCATGATAAGGTCTCATTCGGATTGCCGTAAATGGTTGCTGGAGATGAATTAAAATGATTGCTGGGATTGACCTGGGTCAAGGTGATTTATGAAATTTTCGCAGTATTGAGCGTGCGGGTGCAATTGGGAACCAAGAAGAGGAAGTCAATGTTGGAACAAAATTTGCTAGAAAGGCGAAGTGCCCTCCCTGAATAAATATCTTTCAAGGCGACAGGGACCGTTGCCGATCAGGTATTGCGTAAAGAATCGACTTTACAGGAAAAAGGTGGCATAATGCACCCCTTGAGCTGCATGGCAGGACAGTAGCATCGTTGAAAGAAAAGGGGAAGAAAAGAATCCTGGCAAATAATTTTTATTTATCCGAGAAATGGGGTAACCTGTTCCGTGAGGTTGAAATAGAATCCTGGTATGACGGCTTGGTGTGGTTGATTTCCGTGAAAATTTGTGTTTCTGGCCTTTCAGGTGCATACTGCGAGTGGAATGATTCATCCTTTCCATACCTGGAATTTTAGACCGGAGTGGGAGAAATCCAGTTATGAAGAATTTGCAGGTCATTAGCGGCATGGTTCTGTGTTCTGTGTTGGTCGTTGGATGTCAGAACATGCCCGTGCCCGACGACAAACAGGGCGCTGGTTCGCTGCTGCAAAAAAGCCATCAAGACCTTTCCGCAAGGGATCAGGTGCTGCGCAGCGGCGAGCGGGAAACATTTCAGGATTTGCGGCATCTTTATGCGGGGGTGCCGGCTCGGGACACGCATGAAACTTTGCTGAAAGCGTCGGAGTCCCTGGCGCAGCGACAGCAGGAGATACACCGGGATATGCCGAAAAAGGTTTCGGTGGCAGCAGAGCCGCAACCTGTGTTGCCAGAGTATAATCCCCTTGACGATGTGATGGTCTCCCTGGAAATGGACAAGGAAGATGTGCGACACATTTTCCAGGCCCTGGCCAAGATGACCAACATGAACCTGCTGATCAACCCGGATGTGGTTGAAAATCCACCCATCGTCAGCGTCAGTTTCCACAATGTGGAAGCTTCGACCGTCTTTCGTGAGGTTCTCGACCTGGCGGATCTTTACGGGCGGATCGAGGACAACGTTTTGCGAGTCGATCCCTTCCAGGAAGTGACCTTCAATGTGGACTTCCTTGAGACCGACAACAAGTCGAACTTCTCTGCCGGTGGCGATGTCATGGGCAGCGCCGGAGGCGGGGGTGCGACGGGAAAAGGAATCACCGGGAGCTTTGCCATGTCGGGTGCTTCAGGTGACTCCAACCCCTACACGCAACTGGAAAACATACTGAAATCGTCCATCGGAGGTGCCGGTACCTACAATCTGAACCGGATGTCCGGCCTCCTGCACGTCAGGGCCAGACCCTCGGCCGTGCGACGCTCAGCCAAACTTCTGGAAGATTTCAAGGAGATTGTTGGTCGGCAGATCCTCATCGAGGCGCGTATCATGGAAGTGCGCCTGAACGATCAGCATCAAACGGGTGTGGACTGGGCGGCCTTGCGTAATGGTGTCCTGATCAGTCAAGGAATTGGCCAAAGCATAACGCCTTCCACAACCGGGGCACCCCAAGTCTCGTTGTCTCCCCTGACCGGTCTGACGACCAATGCCTCGGCAGCGGTTGCCGGTGCGTCGGGTATGGCCATGACCATCGGCAGAAATGTCGGGAAAACCACCCTGTTGGCCGCATTCAACATGTTGAAGCAGTATGGTGATGTGCAAACCATCTCCAATCCCTCCATCCGCGCCAGACATGGACAGCCTTCCATGATCAGTGTGGGCCAGTCACAGGCGTTCGTGAAACAAACCAAAACAACGCCGTCTACAACCACAGGTGCCATAACGACCGCTGGCACGGTTGATGTCCAGCCAGACTCCGTCTTTCAAGGATTGATCCTGGGAATCGTGCCTTTCATCAACGCCCAGGGGAAGATTACCCTCTCCATCCATCCGGTCAAGAGCGATGTGGATCTCAGCAACGTTGTCAGGGCAATGGATACCGAGATCACCCTGCCGAAGGTTGACCTGAAAGAGATGAGTACCACGTTGCAGATTGAGAGTGATGATACCGTGATCCTCGGAGGTTTGATCAATAAATCACGCTCCTCCGTGCGCACGGGTGTGCCCGTACTCTCGGAAGTGCCCCTGTTTGGCAGATTGTTCACGTCGAACAGTGACAGTGATGTGGTCAGTGAGTTGGTCATCATGCTGCGAGTGAATGTCCTATGAGCATCATGTACCGTGCCCTGCGCAAGTTGAAACAGTCGGATGCGGCAGCGGTTGGCGTGGATAGGGGAAAATTGCCCGGCGGCAGATCCCTGGACGAAAAAGAAGGGGAAGTACCTTCCGCTGTGAAAATTGCCCTGGGAGTCGTCCCGGTGGTCGTTCTGGGCCTGGGGGCCGGGTATTGGTACACACACCCGGACAGTCTGGATGATTTGCTTGGCAAGGAAACCGGTTCCTCCCTGGCAGCATTTAAAAATGCGGCCGGCGTCTCTTCCCGGATGGTGCCGGTCGTGCCCACACCAGCAGCCTCTCCGCCAGCGCCGGCATCGGTTGCCTC
>JADGCO010000017.1:5557-17231 GCA_015228935.1 Magnetococcales bacterium
CTCTCTGCCAGCGACAACGATGGCATCGGTTGCCTCTCTGCCAGCGACAACGATGGCATCGGTTGCCTCTCTGCCAGCGACAACGATGGTGCCTGTTGCCCCTCAACCGGCGACGATAGTGGCGTCGGTTGCTTCTTTGCCGGCAACGACAGTGGCATCGGTTGCCTCTTTGCCGGCAACGACGCTGGCATCCGTTACCACCACCCCGCCGGCAACAGCATCATCGCCTGTTGGAAACCTTGCTGATGGCGTTCAAGGAGCCAATGCTTCCAAGGGAGTTTCACAGGTACCAAACACAGTGATGGTTGCTGATGCAACCAAAGCCCTTGGTGCCGTTGCTGCCAAAGAGAATCAACCCAAAATCGATTCCTCGATCACCGCAGACGATGCTTCCCGATTGGAGCAGATTCTGGGCGGGCTTGGCGATGAACCATCCACGACCAAAGGAGTGGATTCCCAGAAAGCAGCTTCGGAAACAGCCAAGTCGAGAGGAAAAACCCGGTCACTGAGTGAAACGGGCAAGGGACCGGCGGACGGAAAACAGACCATGGATGAGCCTGGTATCCCTGGGATGGAAAAGGCCGGTGGGGAGAAAGATTCAACAGATAATGCGAATCATGCATCCTCGTCCGGTGATGCCCAGAATTATGCGCAATCTGGAGAGATCAAGAAAAAAACCCTGGAAACCTCTCGCACGGTCAGCAGACTGAAAAGTGCGTTGGCGGTGGGAAACAACGAAGAAGTGGATGCCGGATTGAGCAGACTGGCTGCCAGTAAGGGTGAAAACAACCCGTTTGTCATGAAAATGCAGGCATTCATGTACATGCGAGAGGGAAAGTATGATCAGGCCGGTGCCCTGCTCGAAGAGGTCCTGCGAAACAGAAAAAATGACCTGGATGCCGCCAAAAACATGGTCATCGTGGAAATGAAAACCAACCGGGTCCCCCTCGCGCAGGAACGCTTGAAGGAGTTGTTGCGACGCCATCCGAATGATCGTCAACTGCGTGATCTCCGTCAGTATCTGAACTGAAAACAACGGCGGTCGGTGTCTGTGTCGTTGGCCTCAGGTTCGCCAAGCGATGACGCACTGTGCGGAAAGTGTGTTCGTATGGATCGCCCTTAAGGGTTGATCAGGCGTGGTGGCACGGCAGAGCAGGAGCGGTTTCTTGGGAGGATAAGAGAAAAAATGGTTGCGCAGAAGGAAGCCTACCTGGATTTTCTGGGGTTGAAGCGCAATCCGTTTCCGGTCTCCCCGGACAATGAATATTTTTTTCTTCCCTCCCGCATCGATGCCCTGATTTCGGAAGTATTGCACAGTATTTTTACCCGCAAGGGTTTTTTGGTCATTACAGGCGAAGTCGGCCTGGGCAAGACCACCATCAGCCAGCGGATCCTGCGTCTCCTGGATGGAGAGGGTGTCGAATCGGCACTGGTCTTCAATACCTTTTTGCAGGGGCTGGATCTTCTCAACGAAATTGTCAAAGACTTTGGCATTGAAACGCAGGATGTGACCTTTCAGGGTCGTATCGAAGCGCTCAATCGGTTTTTGATGGATCGTTATGCCGCTGGTAAAAACTGTGCCATCATCATCGATGATGCCCAGAATCTCTCTACGGAAAGCCTTGAATTAATTCGGATGATCTCCAACCTGGAGACCAATGCCGAAAAGCTCGTGCAAATTCTTCTGGTTGGCCAGCCCGAACTCATCGACAAACTCAACACGCACGAAATGCGGCAACTGAAAAGTCGCGTTGTGGTTCATGCCGAGGTGCGTCCGCTGAGTCAGGAAGAGTTGAAACAGTATGTTTATTTCAAGCTGAGTACGGCGGGTTCCCAGGGGGGAATCCAGATAACCGACCGGATTTTCAAGACCATGCATGCGTTGACTGCCGGCAATCCACGGCGCATCAACAATCTGCTGGATCGTTGCCTGTATGGCCTCTTTGCCTACAATACGCACCGGATCAGCAAGCGGTTGTTGCTGGAAGTGGCCGCTGAGGTCGGGTTTGGCATGCCGAAATGGCCATGGAAACGCTGGTTGCCTCTGGGCGGAGTTGTGACAGCCGGTTTGGTCGTTGCGGGTGGCCTGACATGGTTCTTGTTGCATCCGGGATTCATGGCCCGGATGGGCAGTGCAGGTGGGGATCCGTCTGTTTCCCTGGAGCTGGCCAAGGCCAAAACCTTGCAACAAAATGCGGAGGCGGAAGCTGCCAAGGCACGGGCAGCCCAGGAAAAAGCCAGGTCTGAAGAGGCCAGGGCCAAGGCCGCCCAGGAAGCCGCCCGCAACGAAATTGCCCAGACCCGCGCTGCCCAGGAACGGGCACAGATGGAGGTGTCCCAGGCCCAGATTCGCGAAGCCCAGGCCCTGACCCGTGTGGCCCAGAGTCAGGATGGCAAGGTTGATCAGGCCCTCCAGGATGCCCTTGCCCAGGCCCGGAAGGTGCGTGAAGAAGCCGAAAACAAGGTTCAAGAGGCGGAAAAAGCCATGAACCGGGCCACGGAAGATGCCAAGCTCCAGGGCGACTTGTTGCGCCAATCCATCGAGGCTCGCCAAAAAAGTGAACAGGAAGGCAAAATGGCCCAGGAAGAACTGGCCAAAATCAAGCAGGCAATCCAGGAGCAGACCAAGGCCCTGACCATGGCCTTTGCCGATCAGGAAAAGGCGCAGGCCGAAACTGCCGAAGCCCGCAAACAGGAAGCCCAGGCCCGCGCCGAGGCCGGAGCCAGGGCCAGGGAAATTGCCGAATTGGCCAAACAGGGTCGGGAACAAGAAGAAAAATTGAGCCAGGCCAAAGCCTTGCGGGAGCAGGCCGAAACAGAGGCCAGCAAGGCACGCGCCGACGCTGCCCAGGCCATGACCCAGGCCGAAGAGGTCAAAAAAAATGCCCAGTCCACAGTTGCCAAAATCAAACAGGAACTGGCTGAACGGGAGCTGGATTGGCAAAAGGAACGCCGAAAATTTCTCGACGATATTCGTGCAACCCAGGCCGATGCCGCAACCAGAATCACCGATTCGGAAAAACAGGCCGGCTCCATCCTGGATGAATTCCGCAAATCCCGTTCTGCTGCCGGTTCCAGGGAAGCCGGAAAAGAAAATATTGAAAAACGGTTGACCGATCTCGATGCCGCCCGCCAAAAAGCCGAAAATGAGGCCAAAGCCATGCGCATCGAAGTGGAAAAATCCCTGGCCAAAGCCGAAACTGCCCAAAAACGTGCCGAAGAGATGCAAAAAGAGTATCAAAAGCGTCAGGTCAATCTGAGTGCAGACCAGATGCAAAACCAGCTTGTGGAGCTGCAAAAAGCTCGGGAACGTGCCGAGGCCGAAGCACAGGCTGCCAAAAAACAGATCGCTCTCATGCAGGAACAGGCTCAACAGGCGCAAAAAATGGTGCGTGACATGCAGAGCCGTCTGCAAGCCAACAGAGGTGAACCCGGCCAGGATTTTCCCGTCGCTCCAGAGGTGCATGACTTTTTGGCCCGGTATGGATTGGAGCGGTATGAAGGTGCTTTTTCGCGTGGGCTTCAGGAGGGTATGCTGGGTGCCGTTGAACAAAAAATTGTGCGGGAAACCGGTTATGGATTGGTCCAACTGGATCGTCTGCCACCCGAAGTGGCGCAAAAAAAGGCTTTTCTGGCTCGTGGCCTGCCCGATGGAACAAAAAAGTACCTGTTTTTCTGGCAGCCGCCTTTCTGGATGGATGTCATCTACTTTGGCCAGACCGGCGAAGAAATCCGCAAACTTCAGGATGCCTTGACCAAAAAGGGCGTTTACGCAGCCCCCGTGGATGGCGAGGTGGGTCGATATACACTGGCGGCTTTGGCACACTTCCAGAAAATGGCGGGTGTGCCATTGACCGGACGACCTGATTCGGCAACCCTGTACCATTTGTTGGGCCAGCCCGGTGTTGCGGTCTCCGCATCACCTGGGAAAATGGCCACACCACTGCCGAAATCCACTGGTCACATGCGTGCCGATGTCGCACAAACGCCCACCGCAGCAGTGCCGTCTTCTCCTGGAGTCGCGCAAACTTCCGCCGCAGCGGTGCCGTCTTCTCCTGGAGTTGCGCAAGCTTCCGCCGCAGCGGTGCCGTCTTCTCCTGGAGTCGCGCAAACTTCCGCCGCAGCGGTGCCGTCTTCTCCTGGAGTCGTGCATTCCCCCGCTGGAGCGGTACACTCTTCCCCTGAAGTTGTGCAAACTCCCACCGGCAAGGTTTCTCCCCATGGAAAGGGGCAGTGGGTGGTACAGGTGGCCAGCTTTGTCAGTCAACCGGCGGCGGAATATATTGTCAACACATTGAAAGAAAATGGTTTTTCTGTATTTACCGTGCCGGTCCGCTCGGCGGATACCGGCAGATTGTGGGTAACGGTTCGAGTTGGTCCGGTCGCCACGTACCGGGATGCCGAGACCCTGTCCAACAATTTGGTACGACATGTCAAACAAAAAGGGATCATCCTGAAGCACCAGCAGGAAGTGCCCAGCGTGGACGGCCAGGGTGACCCGGGAACCGTTTCCGACAGCTCCTCATAGAAAGGGATGACAATCATGGCGGAAGGCGTACAAAAAAAACCAATGGGGGAGTTGCTCAAGGAAAAGCAACTCATCACTCAAGACCATATTGAGCTGGCACTCCAGGACCAGAAAATCACCAAGGAAAAAGTTGGTGAAATTCTTGAACGGCTCGGCTTTGTCTCCCAGTATGACGTGGCAAAAACCATCGCTGAACAGGAAAAGCGCGAATATGTGGACGTGGATCGGGTGATTCCCAATGAGGACACCCTGCGCCTGTTCAACCAGAATCTTTGTGAATTAAACCATTTCATACCCTTAAGTCACACCGGCGGTGAAATCCAGATCATCTCCGCCAATGACGACGTGGGGCAGTTGGAAAAATTGATCACCCGTCATACGGGTTTGCGACCGCGCTTCCGCCAGGGTGAAAAAAACAAGATACGCAACTCGATCCAGTATTATTACTACTTTTTGGAAAATCCGGTCGAAAAACTGTTGCAGCGGGAACTCCAACTGCTGGCAGCGGACGTTGACGATGTCCGGGCGCTCGATCCCTTGATCAGCAATCTGTTCCAACTGGCCGTCAAATTGCGGGCTTCGGACATTCATATCCGCCCCATGGACCGCACCATCAACGTGGCCTTCCGGATCGATGGTGTGATGCGCTCCATGTTTGCCATGCCCCCCAACATGAAGCGTTTGATCTCCACGCTCAAAATGCGCGCCGATATGGACATTGCCGAGCAACGCCTGCCCCAGGACGGCAGCTTTTCCGAAACGATTCTCAACAGCCGTTTCGATTTTCGTGTTTCCACAACGGTCTGTCCCTTCGGGGAAAACGTCGTGATGCGCCTGCTCCCCATGCGCAGCGACTTCATGAGCATGACCCAGTTGGGTTTCGAACCGGAAGATATTGCCCTGTTACGGAAAATTTTCAACGAACCCTTTGGTATCGTCCTGCTCACCGGCCCGACCGGATCCGGGAAAACCACGACGCTCTATGCCGCAGTCCGTGCCCTGAACCTGACCGAAAAAAACGTCCTGACGGTCGAAAACCCCATTGAATACCGGATTCCGCTGGTGCGCCAAACCCAGATCAACGTCAAGGCAGGGTATACCTTTGCCTCGGCGATCCGGCACTTTCTCCGGCATGACCCGGATGTCATCCTGGTGGGCGAAATCCGCGACAAAGAAACCGCAGAAACAGCGATTTCGGCATCGGAAACAGGCCATCTGGTGCTGTCAACCCTGCATACCAATACCGCCTTCGGTGCCTTGCCCAGGTTTCGCTCACTGGGTATCCCCTCCTTCATGTTGGCAGACTCCCTGGTCGGCGTGGTGAGCCAACGTCTGGTCCGACGCATTTGCAGCAATTGTCGTGAAGAGTATCAACCCACCCAGGAAGAGTTGGATTATGTCAATGATCCGACCATCCAGGTACTCTATCGGGGCAAAGGGTGTCCGACCTGTTTCGGTTCCGGTTACCTGGGACGAACCCTGGTCTACGAAGTCCTCGAAATCAAAAAAGAACTCTCAACCCAGATCGCCCGGGACGATCATCTGGACGATATGCTCGTAACGGCCAAAAAAACCGGTTTCAGAGACATCATGGATTGTGCCCGATCCAAATTGAAACGGGGAGAAATTTCCGTCAATGAGGTGATCCGGGTCCTGGGTTACTGAAAAGAGGCTGTCCAAAAAAACATGATGTCTTCATAAAAACAACAAACCAGTATTTTTACCTGGGAATTCATAGACACCCTCTGAGGGAATCGCGCCATGGGACATTTTCGTTACAAGCTGATCGACAAGGATGGGGTAATCCGTGGCGGATTGGTGGAGTTGCCCTTCCAGAACCCCATTTCGGCCATGACCTATCTGGAAAAAAAGGGGAGTACGGTCCTTTTCGCCGAAAGTGTGCCGCCCCTGCTTTCCAGATTGATTGCCCTGCTGACGGAATTTTTCGCCAAACCCGTCACCAAGGCGGAACTGGCCGAGTCCCTGAGCAACGTTGCCGTGATGCTCAGTGCCGGTATTCCCTTGATGACCGCCCTGAAAGATGCCATGGCCGAACATGACAACTCCACCCTGGCACGTCTGGGAGGGGAAATCGTCATGCGCATCGAGGGCGGCACCAGCCTGGCCGATGCCGTCAAGGCCTATCCACAACACTTTCCCGGTTCCATGGTGTTCCTGGTCAGGCTGGGCGAGGAGAGCGGCAATCTGGATCGGACCCTCAAAGATGCCGGCGAACATGTCAAGCGTGTGGATCGCATCATCAATGACACCAAATCCGCCATGATCTATCCGGCATTCATGTTTACGGCCATCTTCGGTGCCATCGGTTTCTGGCTGGTCATTGTGGCCCCTGTCCTCAGTGAACTTTTCAGACAGGCAGAGTTGAAACTGCCCTGGTTTACCTTGATGGTCATTGCTGCTTCGGATTTTCTGAAAGAGTATATCCTGTACATTCTGGTATCTACCGTTGTTGGTGTCAGGGTATTGATGTTTATCAATAAAATTCATCAACCAACGCGACGATTCCTGCATGGTCTCTGGTTGAAGGTCCCCATCATCAAGATGATCATTCACTCGTTCAACCTGGCCTTCATCACCGAATATTTGAGCCTCATGTTGCAATCCGGCGTCGATATTTTCAAAAGCCTGGATACCATGAGCCAGAATCTCAAAAATGAAGTCTACAAGGAAAAATTGGCCCAGGTGCGTGCCAACCTCATCCAGGGTACCGGACTCCGGGATTCATTCCACTCGGTGAATATTTTCCCCAGTTTCGTGGTCCGGATGATCGGCGTCGGCGAACAAAGCGGTACCCTCTCCGATCAGCTCAAATACATCGCCGAAGATTACCGAACCAAGCTGGAATTGCTGGTCGCCAACATTGGCAAAATCATCGAACCCGTGGCCCTGGCTGTCGGCGGCGGATTGTTCCTGGTGATGATTATCGCCCTGTTTGCCCCGGTCTATCAGTTGGTTTCGAAGATGGGAGCCGGCTGATCGACCCGAATGGACGATATCGCATCTCTGTTCCATTCGCTGGTTGCCTCATGTTGGGCCGGGTGATTCCATCGGCGGGATAGACGAGGTTCATCGGTTGTACAGGATTGTTGTCCATGTTTTTGCACAGCCTGGAAATCAGAAACCTGCTCTCCTTTGGTCCCGATACCGAAGCGATTCCCCTGCGACCTCTCAACGTGCTGATCGGTACCAATGGATCCGGAAAATCAAATTTTCTTGAAGCCATCTCCCTCCTGCAAGCCTCACCACAGGATTTGAGCAAACCTATCCGTGATGCGGGTGGCATCGAAGAGTGGCTTTGGAAACCGGAGGGAAAGAATGTTGTTGCCAGTGTGGAGGCCGTGATTGAAAATCCTTGCAACAAGGAATCTCTTCTGATGCATCAATTAATTTTTGAAGAATATAGAAGAGGTCTTGGTATCGTTGAAGAATATATTAAAGACAAGGATCCTGTCCCGGGAAATTTAGAAATATTTCCATATTTTTGTCTTGAAAACAGGAGTGCAATACTGACAATCGGAAAAATAAATGGATCTCCTGTTCTTAAAGAGATTGATCTGAAGAGTATTGACAATGAACAATCTGTTCTGCAGCAGTTTGTTGATATTGAGCGATATCCTGAAATGACTCTCCTCGGTAAGATGTATAGAAATATTAAATTGTATCGGGAATGGTCTATTGGTCGTTATGCATCACCAAGGCTTTATCAGGATACTGATGGTCGATTATCTTTTCTTGAAGAAGATTTTAGTAATCTTGGGTTGATTTTAAATGGGATAAAGAAAAATATCGAAGCCAAGGAAATGATTTTGAAATATTTGCATAACCTTAATGGAGATATCAAGGATTTTGATGTCGATATAGCCAATGGCAAAGTACAGGTTTTTTTACAGGAAAAGTCGTTATCCATCCCGGCAACCCGCCTTTCGGATGGTACGTTGCGTTTTATTTGTTTGTTGGCCATTTTGTGCCATCCCAATCCTCCCCCTCTTGTCTGTATTGAGGAACCAGAGATGGGATTGCATCCAGATGTCATACCCTCCTTGGGTGACCTGCTTAGAGAAGCATCACAACGTATGCAGATTATTGTGACGACCCACTCGAGTTTGTTGGTAGACGAATTTACCTATACCCCGGAAGATGTCATTGTTTTTGATAAAGATAACATGCAAACGCGCATGCGGCGACTTTCTCAAGACGAGCTTAAGGCTTGGCTGGATGTTTATTCCCTGGGGGGTGGGTGGGTAAAGGGCCTGTGTGATGGAGTACGATAGTGATGTGCGTATGTATTTTTGTTGAAGGTGGTGGAGAGAAAGGTCAACAAAAGAATGGGTTGGATGTTCGCATGCGATTGGCCTTTAAAACATTTATTAGAAATGCTTTGAAAAATAAATTTCCCAAGAGTGATATGAATGATCTCGAACGTTTGTTTAAAATCAAGTCATGCGGCAGCAGGGATATAACCCTTAAAATCTTTTCCCAGGCATTGAACGAATGGAAACAGGGGAAGACGAAAGAATTTCCCTTGTTACTGGTTGATAGCGAAGGCCCAGTCCAAAAAGGTGTGGGACCGTGGGCGCATCTCAAGACAAGAGATGGATGGGGTTGTCCTGCCGGGGCTGTCGATGATCATGCACATCTCATGGCCCAATGCATGGAGACGTGGTTCCTCGCCGATGTGACTGCCCTCGAAATCTATTTTGGCAGGAATTTTGACGTAAAATCACTTCCCAAAACGGTTCCCTTGGAAGAAGCTGCAAAGGAAGATGTTGCCACGGGTTTGGACAGGGCCGCAGCCGGTACCCCAAAAAAAGGCTACAATAAAGGTCGGGATTCGTTTACCATTCTGGAAAGAGTGGATCCCCTCAAGGTGCAGGCAAAAGCGCCCTGGGCTTGTCGCTTGTTCAAGACGCTGGATGACAAGCTTGCCCGGAATCAAACCACAACATCCGCCAGGACCGAAGAATCCATCAGGAGTTGCAAAGCGGCTCCCTGAAGAAGGATCGGATTGCCGACAGGTGCATTCCCTGGAGTTGCATGAGGATGCCCCTTCCCAGGTTGGTGCGACCCAAAGCCAGAAAACGCTTGATCACACGGGCTGGGGAATGCCCCCCTGCAACAGGGATGCCTGCCGGAAAGCACCCATTCCCGGCCATATCCGCATGCCACTCTCTACCGATGCTGGAATCATGGCGTTACGGGACTCAAGACAGGTGTTCCGGACAATCTCGTGCATGGATATTTCCCGGAAAATACGTTGGACCGGTTTGAAGTGGGTCCGGGATTGACGGGCCAGAGTATGGGCAAAATGCAGATCCATGGCAGCGGAATCCAGGCAATGGACATCTTGACCGCCCTCTTGCATCTCTGTTTCCAGACGCTGACACCCTTTGCTCTGACCTGGATGAATGACAATGGCCATGATGACGTTCTCCCGAAAATAATTGCAGGGGGTTTGGTTTGCCTGCCAAGGTTTGGGTCCATGGCGCGACATGCTGTGGTTTATTCAAGATTTATGCCATTGTGAAATATATTATTATCCATTAAAAAACAATGAATTAAAATAAACCGGTTTTGCCCAGTCAAAAATCGGCCTGATGTGCAGGCAGATTGTGCCAAATGGAGGCGGAAATATTTTCCCAAAGAAAATGGCTCCAGTGGTTTCCAGACCCTTGACAGGCCGTCCCTGGAGTGGTGCCGGATTCCAGGATTCTCCATGGTGTTTATCCTTGAAGCTGGGTATCCTCTTCCCCGAAGAGTTGCGTGTCGGGCGCAAGCCATGGCCGTTCCATTGGATACGTGCGTAAAGAGGAGTTAATGTGATGATTTTAAATAAAAACAGGCCAATTCAACTCTTATGGAGCGTGATTGCAGGTCTGGGGCTGCTGGCGGGTTTTGATGTCCAGGCCGAGAAGGAACGCCCTCCCTTGCAGCAGATTTCCGCCGAAGCCTGCAAGGAGTGCCATCAGGAGATTTACCGCGAATGGCAGGGATCGATCCATGCGCAGAGTGCGGCTGTCAAGGATCCCCTGCATGGTGCCATGTATCGGATGATGATCGGCGATCCCACCCAGGAAGGGGTGAAAAATCCCAAATCAGGCAACTATCCCGAATGTCTGCAATGCCATGCCCCCAATGCCGCCCTCGATGGCAAAACCAAACTGGATGCCATGCCAGCCTATCAGGAAGGGGTGAACTGTGTCAGTTGTCATACCATGGAAACTTTCCATGGGATCAAGGGGCCGGATGGCAAGATGCGCCTGGGTGCGGCGGCCTACACTTTCAGCCAGAAGAGCTTGCAGGGTCCTTATGGTGCCTTGCATGGCCGCAATCCGACCCTGGCCCCGGGAGCGGGAGAGGGAGCGCAACCTTCGGTCAATCCCTACCCCCATGCCCAGAACGGAACCCTGTTCCAAAGTTCAGGCGTCTGCCTCGGGTGTCATGAACAGCAAAACAATCCCCAGGGGGTACCGGTGTGTGCCACTGGACCGGAATTGGCAGCAGCGGGCCAGAATGTCACCTGTCAATCCTGTCATATGCCGACCGTCAAGGGTCATGCGAACCATGCCATGTCTGGGGGACATGATCCGGCCATGCTGAAACGGGGGGTTACCCTGGATCTGGTGGCCACCGCACAGGGTGAACAGGTCGCTGCCACCGTGACCCTGCGCAACAATCTGGTCCACAATTTTCCCACCGGGGCACCGTTTCGTTGGGTCGCCTTGCAGGTGACGGCCCTGGATGAAAAGGGCGAAACCCTCTGGAAGAATTATCAGGAAAATCCGGCCAAGGAAGATGGCCAGGCCATGTTGATGATGAAACTCGTCGATGCCCAGGGGCAACCCGTGCCTCCGGCCATGGCGACGGCCCTTGCCGGGGATTCCCGTCTGAAACCGCAGGAGACCCGGAAAATGGAATACAAGATTCCTGGCAAAGGGGTGCGGACGGTACGGGCCGAGTTGCGCTATGGTCTGCTCTTGCCGCCCATGATGAAAAACATGGCCGACAAGGTGCCTGCCGCAGCCATGCAACCTGTGGTCTTTACGAAAATTGAGCGGACGCTGTAAAAAAATAACGAATGAAAAACTGGGATGGAGGTCCAGGAGGAAGGGCTGCGCCCTTCCTCCT
>JADGCO010000017.1:17327-36399 GCA_015228935.1 Magnetococcales bacterium
AAAAAAACGAATGAAAAACTGGGATGGAGGTCCAGGAGGAAGGGCTGTGCCCTTCCTCTTGGCGGGGTTTGGGGCGGAGCCCCAATAAAATCTTCTTTTCCAATTTTTTTTATCCGAGGGTTAATAGACAGCCTCTGAGTTTGCTTCTGACATATAACAGATTGCGCAATTCCATAATGAATATTATTATAGATATCAACAGGAGCATGCAGGTGGGGCGGTCTTGTTTATCCCGGATGGTGGTTCTGGTGACCCTGGGCTGGACAGGGGTGGTCGCAGGAGAAGAGAATCCCCCCCCATTCATCCGTTCGGGTCCGGTTGCCAAGCCGAATTGTGTTTCCTGTCATGCCTGGTTGGATACGGTGACGCGGCCCCGCCCTTTGACGGCCCCCCATAACCTGATGCCTTTTGCGCATGGCAAGGGCGAGCTGTGGTGTCTGGATTGTCATGCCTCCGAGGCGCGGGAAAAGCTGCGGGCGGGTGGTGAGACGCTGGTCGAATGGGACGCAGCCGACCGCAGTTGTGCCCTCTGTCATGGCCGCCATGTCGCCAAATGGCAGGTGGGCGTGCATGGCAAGCGCATCGGAAGCTGGTTTGGACCTCGCACCATCCTGCGTTGCCAGACCTGTCATGATGCCCATCAACCGGCCTGGCAGCCGGTCGTGCCTGATCCGCCACCGCCCCGTTTCCGGGAGGGAATGGTATGAGTGCCAATCCCCAACGTCGTCGCCTGTTGCAGGGTGGTGTGGCCGGTCTCCTGTTGGCCGGGGGAGGGAGCGCCGTGGCCATGGTCGATGCGGACAAGGGTTTGCAGGATGCCCTGGCAACCCTGCTCCAGAAGCATTATCGCCAGATGGAACCGGATGAGGTGGCTGCCGCCCTGGCCCGCATCGAACGTCGGGCCAGACGGGAACAGGGGGTCGATATTACCTGCCGGAATACCCCCCCCATGCCCCAGGTGGCATTCGGTTTTGCCCTCAATCTGTCCAAATGCATGGGTACACGACGCTGCGTCACGGCATGCGTTCTGGAAAACAATTGCGGTCGCGATGGCACCCTGCACAATATTCGGGTCCTGGAGATGGATGCCGGTCGGCAGGAGTTTCCCACGGCCAATCCCTACTATCAGCCGGAAAAAGTCCCCGTGGCGGACAAGTGGTACCTGCCGATCCAGTGTCAGCAGTGCGATAATCCACCCTGTGTGCAGGCCTGCCCGGTTGGGGCGACCTGGAAAGAGCCGGATGGCATGGTGGTCATCGATTATGACTGGTGTATCGGTTGCCGCTATTGCGCGGTCTCCTGTCCCTATTGGGCACGGCATTTCAACTGGGGCAAGCCCCGGCTGCCCAAAGAAGAGATTACCTCCCAGACCCACTATCTGGGCAATCGTCCCCGCCCGGTCGGGGTGATGGAAAAGTGTACCTTCTGCCTCCAGCGAACCCGGCAGGGATTGCTGCCGGCCTGTCAGGAGGCCTGCCCGACCGGTGCCCGCATCTTCGGCAATCTGCTCGATCCCGACAGCGACATTCGCCATGTCCTGGCCCGGCAGCGTGTTTTTCGCCTCAAAGAGGATCTGCATACCGAACCCCGCTTCTGGTATTTTACGGACAAGCCATGATGCAGACCCGATCAGGTTGGAGATTGCGCCTCTGGCTGGTGTTTTTGGCCCTTGTGGTTGTGTGGGGTGGGTGGGGATATGGCCGACAGGTGCGCCATGGTCTGGCCGTGACCGGCATGTCCGATCAAATTACCTGGGGATTGTATATCGGTAATTTTACCTTCCTGGTGGGGCTGGCGGCGGCAGCCGTGGTGTTGCTCATCATGGCCCACCTGTTCCAGTATGCAGGGATGCAGGCCGTGGTTCTCCTCGGCGAAGCCATGGCCGTCACCGCCGTGACCATGAGCCTGATGTTTGTGCTGGCCGATCTCGGACAACCCTGGCGTTTCTGGCATGCCTTGCCGTTTGTGGGTACACCCAACTTTCCTGCCTCCATCATGGCCTGGGACATGGTGGTCCTGGTCTTGTATCTCCTGGCCAGCCTTGGTTTGGGAGTCCGGTTACTCAAAAAAGACCCCCGGCAGCCGACAAAATCGACACCGGGGTGGTTTTCTCTGGCATGGATTGGCCTGGTGCTTCTCCTGGGACTTTCCATCCATACCGTGACCGCCTTCCTGTTGGCGGCCAATCCCGCCCGGCCTTTGTGGCACAGTGCCATCCTGGCCCCCCATTTCCTGGCCTCGGCCCTGGCTTCCGGTTCAGCCTTGCTGATTCTTCTCCTGCAAGGGTTGCAAAAATATCCCCTCTGCACCGACCTGGCCGCAGTCAGAACAGCATTGACCCGGATCATGCTTTTGGCATTGCTCGTGGATCTGTTTTTTCTGGGATCGGAATTGTTTGTCCAGTTTTATCGACCAACCGGTGAATCGGTGACGCTCCAGGGACTCTTTTTCACCCAAAACAGCTTTTTTACCGCATGGATTCGTCTTGCCTGGGGGGGCATCCTTCTGGCAACCCTGCTGCTCCTGGTGCCGGGTTGGCGGCAACGCCCTTCCATCCTGATTCTTGCTGCCAGCCTGACCTGCCTCGGCGTGTGGATGGAAAAAGGACTTGGCCTGGTGGTCCCCGGGTTTATCCCAACCCCACTCGGCGAGGTGGCCGGTTATGTTCCAACACGTACCGAAATCCAGGTCAGTGTGGGGATATGGGCTGGAGGGGCTTTTTTATTCACAATTCTGGTCCGCATGGTGATGAGAGTTGCAAATGGAACGAGCCAAGATAAACCTGCGGCGCAGGCATGGAATTGAAGCAATGAATGGTCATGGATCTTGACAATTGATTTCGGAATCGTCTATCATTAACAAATCGTATTTCGGAGTGCTTTCCCGACCCGGGAGGAATCATTTTATATGGCTGAAATCAGCGAAAAAATTGACCAGAAGATAGGGGAAATAAGAACAGAAACCCTTGATATGAGTTTCGGAGAGATACTGAGTCTCCATTCCCAGAAAGAATTGATCATACAGCCTGAATATCAAAGGTATTTCAGGTGGGCTGACGAACAAAAATCCAGGCTGGTCGAATCCATCTTGCTGGGATTGCCAATTCCTCCAATTTTCGTTGTCGAGAACGATGATGGTGTTCTTGAGTTGATTGATGGGTTGCAGAGAATAAGCTCGATTATTCAATTTATTGAGCATCGGCAAATTGAACAGGAAGAACCTCTTGTACTCGTTGGGTGCGATATTGTTGAGGATTTGAACGGGAAAGGATTTAATGATTTACCTCTGGTTCTTAAATTAAGAATCAAGAGGTCAAACGTCAGAATGGTTATTATAAAAAAACAAAGCAATTCCTTGCTGAGATATGAAATGTTTAAGAGGCTGAATACGGGTGGATCTGTTTTGACCCCGCAGGAAGTCAGGAATTGTTCGGTCAGAATGTATGGTGACAGAGGGATCGAGTTTTATGATTTCTTAACGGAGTGTGCTAACTTTGGTGCATTCAAAAATTGCATAGCAACAGTATCAGAAGCAGATTTTGATCAAAGATTTGATGAAGAGCTTGTTCTGCGTTTTTTTGCTGCAAAAAATGCAGGCTATTTATTCAACAGAAATGTCAGAATATGGCTTGATAGTTATCTTGAGAAAGTTCTAAAAGGAAATATTGACTTTAATTACAATAAAGAAAAAAATGATTTTTACAGTGTATTTACTTATCTTGATAAATTAATGGGGCAGGATTCTTTCGTAAGGTATAGAAATGGCTCTCCCATTGGTTCTCTTGCTCCCGCATATTACGAGGCTGTCAGTGTTGGGGTTTTTCAGTGCCTTGATTTTATACATAAAATAGAGGAAAAAGTTGTAAAAAATGCAATAATAAATAAGCTTATGAGCGATGATTTTAAGAGAAATATTGGGCCAGGATCGAGCAAGATTTCAAGTTTTAGAGAAAGGATATCTGCAATTAGAGAATCAATTCAATCATGTCAGTAGATGTCTTTTTTATGGTATGGTTTGTAATTTTTATGTGTGGTAGACGCTTTTTCAATATTTTTGTTATTGAGTTTTATCTTATCACGCGAATCGGTTTCGTGTGTTGATATTGGGTGAGTTTATGAATAAATGGCATGATGATATTTTCGATAATCTTGAATGGAGAATTAATGAACTTACGGAATTAAAGGCTATTGTGATTTCATCCAATACAGGGCCGGTGCGTAGAGAAGTTATATTAAGGTCGCTTATCCTGATGCTGTATGCCCATTTTGAAGGGTTTTGTAAATTTTTGTGGGACTACTATTTAGATTATATTGAAAAACAACATCTTCCGAGATTCATGCTTCAGGATTCTCTCGCCTGTCTTTCATTGTCGAAATATTTTAGTATCCTTAAAAAAGATTCAAGTCTGGAAAAAATATTTGATCTCAGCTCGAATTTTCCTGGAGCCATGAATGATGCCGCAATATTTGAAAGCAAATTAGAGACAGCGAGCAATTTGAAGATAAGAATATTTCGAGAAAATATTAAAAAAATAAACATATTAGTTCCAATAGCGGAAGATCGGTGCAAAACAGTTGATGCGCTCGTGCATATGAGAAACGAAATTGCACATGGAAAGAAAGGTTTTATTAAAGATATCGATGAGTACAAAGTGTATGAAAGGGCTGTTGTTCTGGTCATGGACAGCCTGGCAATAGAAATCATGGATGCGCTTGAGGAAAAGAAATTTATTAAACAAAGTCCGTGACAGAGTGGTGGAAAAGTCGATTGTTGTGCATGATAACGACATGGCAACGAATTTATTACGAAAATTTGCCGGCAGGGCAACAGGCAAGGGTTACCGGTGGTCCGGGCCAGTGGGGATGGCGGTCAGCGTATTGCTTCTGGGTCTGGTTTTTGTTTCTCTGGCCGCCACTTCCTGGTTGCGCTGGGCCGATCCGATCATGGATTTTGGCCGGGAACTCTATTATCCCTGGCAAATTTTGCATGGCAAGATGTTGCAAAGGGATTTGTATCAAATTTATGGCCCGTTTTCCGATTATTTCAATGCCCTGATCATGGCGGTGGCCGGGGAAACGGTGAATTCCTTGTTTGGGATCAACCTGATCCTGGCCGCCTCGGCGACGGGAATGATCCTGTACCTCTTCGGCTCCTGGCTGGGTTGGTTGCCGGGAGTTCTTGCCACTCTGGCTTTCATGGTGACTGGCGTCTTTCCCCGCGTTCATGATCACGCGGGCAGTTTCAACTTTATCGCTCCCTACAGCCATGCCGCCACCCATGGTTTTATCAGTGCCCTGGTGGCGCTGACAGCACTCATGCATTTTATTCGGCGGCCAAATCCAGTTGGTTTGTATCTGGCTGCCACGTTTGTGGGCATCAATTTTTTGACCAAACCCGAATTTTTTATTGCCTTGCTTCCGGCAGTCGGTCTGTTCGCTTTCCATGTCAGGCAACACTATCCGCAGCACTGGAATCTTTGCCGGCGACATGGGGTTGGTTTGTTGTTGACTGCCTTGCTGCCACTCCTGGTTTTCCTGGGCTATTTTTTCACCGTTTTGCCACCTGGGCAGGCGTTGCGTGCGGTTGGGGGTTCCTGGGTGGCGATATTTTCCGGTTACCTGTCTCAGACCCAGTTCCAAAGCGTCATGTCCGGTTTGGACCACCCTCTGGAAAACCTGCTGTCCAATATGCTCGTGGCCTTTGCGGAGCTTGGGCTGTTTGCGGTGGCATATTGGGTTTTTGGTCGTCAAAATCGACCTGCATGGGTGGCTTGGCTGACGTTGATGGCCTGTTGGATGCCGTTGCTCGTCGCCCTCATGCAGGATGACCAGGAATATGTCAGCATGTTCCTGATGCCGCGAGGATTCATGGTGCTTGCCTGTCTGATCCTGATCTTGACTTCAGGCATGGCAACCTATGGACAGCAAGGGTTCAACATGCAGATGGCAGACGTGGAACCCTATATTTTTTTGAGTATTTGGAGCGTGTTTTCCTGCCTCCTGCTGATACGCATCCTGCTGACTGCCTCATTTTTGAGTTATGGCTTTGTGTTGCTGACCCCCGCTTTTCTTGGCATCATCGGCCTGCTGACCGGCGTGGTGCCCAAATGGCTGGTATTGCGGGGAAAAACGGTTGGTGCCAGGAGGTTTCTGGCAATCCATGCAGCTTTCATCCTCTTGATTATCCAGGGGGTCTGGCAGCACTCCCAGGAAAATTATCAGCGTATGAACCATACGATTGGGACGGGAAATAATCGTTTGTTGTCGCTGCCGCCTGCCATCAGTCTCAACTCTTGGGTGCATGAACATGTTGCGCCCTGGGCCAGGCAACAATTGCAGGCCGACGATACGTTGCTGGTTATTCCAGAAGGCTTGATGTTCAATTTTCTGTATCGGGTCGCCAATCCGACCCGGGTCCACCTTTTCTTGCCCCCGGATTTCTTCAGGCTCGGAGAAAATAATATTATCCAGGAAATTCAACGGGAAAAACCCCGTTATGTGCTGTTCTGGTCGCGTCCCACCCCGGATTATGGCTACCCTTTCCTGGGCAGTTCCGATGGCTATGGCGTGAGACTCCTTGCGTGGCTGAAACAACACTATCATCCAGTATATCAAGTGGAAAACGGTTTTTCTCTGGATACACCCGGGGAAAAAGGGTTGCTGGTTTTGCAAGCCCGTGATGTCATGAACGACAGGTGAGGTGGAAATTGTTTTTTTTCTGGACGAATCCGGGAAAAAAAGTTGATGATCGAAAACAGGAACGGAGACGGCGGCACGATTTCCCGGGAACAAGTCAGACTTTGGCTTGGGTTGAGGTCAGGTTCCTGGTGATCATTCCGGAAGAGTGGTACAGGGGCAATCCGCATTGCTGAGGGTATATGGCACATATTTCTGATGGTATTCAGGGTATTCCTGGCTTGCATCATCGTTACTTCCCTGTTTTTCAATTGTTTCGGGCCGGGATTCTGTGGGGATGCCTGATTCTGTTGATGGGGTGCAGCAGTGGCAACAATGCGGCGGAACAGTTGCAGAAGGATATGCTGGGCGTGGAGCAGGGGATTGCCCAACTGCGCAAAGGGTTGGGCGAGGCCGCCGTGCGCAATGCCGGCATCCTGACCGCCTATGTCGATATCGTCAAGACAGAGCGCAGTGACCTGGTGCCACTTCTGACCCAACTGGGACAGGAAGCAACCCCCCAAAGTCCGCGCATCACCCGCATGGAGCAGGAATTGGCTTCCCTGCGGGCCACGCTGGCCAAGGATCCGACCGCAGCCTGGTTGCGCCCGGCAGTGAATCACCTGCGCACCGAAGTCCAACCCGAGGCCTACGATGCCTCCCTGGTGGAGACGATCAACATTGTCGCGGATCTCTCCAAGGGCAAACTCAGCAAATTGCCCACACCGGTTGCCAAGGCCGATGAAAAAGAGACCAAAGCCACGCCTGGATCCGCCCTGGTGGGCAACTCCGCCTATGGCGAATGGCGGCAGGATGGTTCCGGCAACCGGGTCTGGAATTGGCTGGACGCCTATGCCCTGTTCCGAATCCTCGACAACAATCGTGCGTATCGCTTCGATGAATGGGAACGGAGTCCCAACAGGCAGCGTTCCTCCGGAAGTTCATGGGGGGGAGGGGACTCCACATCGGGAAAAACGACGGCCAGAAAACATGATGACGCCGGAGAGTCCCAGAAGTCTGCTTCAGGGTCTGTGGATAAACGTCGGGCCAGCACCTACGGCAATAATCAGACAGGACAGGCCAAGGCTTCCGCAAGCGGTCAGAGTACGGAAAGCTCGACAACCCGGCGTGCCTCCAGTTTCGGTGCGGGATCCGAGGCCAAAAGTTCCCCGTCACCTGCAAAATCAACCTCTTCCGGATCTTCCTCCTCCGGATCCGGCGGGGGGTTCTTTTCATCCAGTCATCGTCGCAGCACTTCTTCCGGAGGGATACGTGGCGGCAAGTGACATGGCTCCGAATCCTGGGTCCGATGGCATGGCGTTGCCCTCACGGTGGGCATGATCTCTGCGTCGGACTTGTTGTCGCATGGAATGCCAGCGCGGGCGGGATCTGGCTGGTGATGCAGCGAGAGGGTTGCCTGATGCAACGATTGCACGGTGTACTGTGGTTGCGTGTGGTTGGCGTGGTGGGGGATAAGAGGGTTACCCGGAACAGATGTCTCATGATAGGGCTACGGAAATGAATGGATTGCCAGACGATTGGACACTATGGGATTTGCTGCATTGGAATCCGGAACACTGGAGTGCCGCCGGCGTGGACCTGATCGTGGCCGTGGCGTTGATGGCCGCCTTGCGTTTTCTGGCCGGAGTGATCGGGCACGTCAACAGTCGGGAAGAGCTGGCCAGTCGGGATAATCCGGCTTTTGGCATCTCACTGGCCGCCGCCGTCGGAGCCGTAGCTATCATGATGTCAGGAGCCGTGACCGGTGAAGCGGGAATTTCCCTCATGGATGAAGTGATCCTGGTGGGAGCCTATGGTTGCCTGGGTGTCCTGCTGTTGGCCATGGCCCGTTTCATATTCGACCGCCTGACCCTGCCAGGCATTGTGATCGGTGCCGAAATCATGCGCGGCAACATCGCCGCTGCCCTCGCCGACGCCGGCAACTCCCTGGCCACCGCCATCATCGTCCGGGCCGTCATGACCTGGGTGGACAGCAACTCCCTGGCCGGTCTGTTGGCCGTCCTGGCCGGCTACCTGGTCTCCCAGATCATCCTCTCCCTGGCCACGGTTTTGCGCCTGTGGATCGTGGCGCGTCTGCATGTGGGCACCCCTCTGGAAAAACTCCTGCAAGAGGGCAATACAGCCTCGGCAATCTGCTTCATGGGGCACCGCCTCGGCATTGCCCTGGCTGTCACCGCCGCCTCCGGTCTGGTCCCCTACGCAACGGATTTGTTATGGGTCCGGGTCCTGGCATGGGGTGGCGTGGCCATGCTTTTGCTCGTGACTCTCCCGGTTTTGGCCCGCCTGGCCCGCATGACCATCCTGGCAGGCATCAATATGGTCGAAGAGATTGATGAACAACGCAATATCGGCGTGGCCACCATTGATGCCGCCATTTATATGGGAATCGGTATCCTTCTGGCAGCATTGTTGACTTGATCTTTATGATCGCGTGATTGACCTGTATGCAAAAAAATGTAGTATTGTCGGCATGGGCACGGAAAATTCCGGCGCGACCGTGATCCACGCAATCATACCTGAATACAGCATGGGAGAGTCAACTGTGGGTGCCGTCTCTGTCATTACCTGGAAGCCAAATCTGAGTGTCGGCATCGCCGACGTGGATGAAGATCATAAAAAATTGATCAAAATGATCAACCGTCTCTTCGGTGCAGCCCTCTCTCCGCAACCAGGGCAGATATTGGGAGATGTTCTGGAAGAGTTGACCCGGTATGTGGTCTTCCATTTCAACCGGGAAGAGGAGTACATGCGCCGGTTCGACTATCCCGGGTTTGTGGAGCACAAAAAAGAACATGAAAGATTGATCGATACCGCCACCCGTTTCAAACGGAATCTGGACTCCGGGTTGGCCATGAATCTGAAGGATGAAATCGAAAAATCGCTGCGTGATTGGCTTGTGGTCCACATCCAGGGACAAGACAGACATTTAGGTCACTTTTTGAATGAACAGGGCGTGAAATAGTCGAGAAACCCTTCAGATAGACAACAATCATGGGGAGTCTGTTGGCAAACAAACCTGCTCTGAAACTGGTTGGCCTGTTCACCCTGTTGGCGTTGGGGTTGTCACTGCTGGTTGGGTTCAGTGAAGGTTTGTTGGTGCCGCTCAACAGGTCTTACCTGACCTGGGTAGGTATTCTGTTGGGGGCAGGGATTCCTGCCCTGTGGTTGATTGCGCACACCGTGATACGTCCCTTGAGCCAACTGGCTGACGCGATGGATCATCATGCCATCGTTTCTGCGGCGAATGAAAAGGGTCTCATTACCTATGTAAACGATCAGTTTGTGCGCATTTCGGGTTATGCCCGGGAAGAGTTGTTGGGCAACAACCACCGCATCGTCAAATCCGACCACCACACCCCGGAATTTTATCAGGAACTCTGGGATACAATCGCCTCTGGCAGGGTATGGCATGGTGAAGTCAAGAATCGCACCAAGGATGGCCGTTCCTACTGGGTCAGCGCCACCATCGTGCCCTGCATCGGCAATTCCGGGAGACCCACCCGCTACCTCTCCATCCGTACCGACATTACCCGGCAAAAAGAGATGGAGATAGAGCTGCGCCAGGTCAGTCACGAGTTGCAGAGGAATGAAACCAAACTGCGCAGTATCCTGGAAAATACCCGTGACATCATCTTCACCCTGCGTCGGGAGGGGGTGATCAGCTTTGTCACCCCCAGCATCACCACGCTCCTCGGTTATGACCCGAAACAGCTCATGGGCCGACATATCTCCCGCCTGCTGTACCCGGAAGATTTGAAATCTTTTCTGGATGTACTGGACATGAGTGCCCGGGAGGGCAAGAGTGTTCAGGACCAGGAAGTTCGTTTCATGGCCTTGGATGACTCTGTCCATTGGCTGCGGTACGCCATCGCTTCGGCACCCGATTCCGGACGACGTGGCGCAAGTCTCGTCATGTCAGCGAGCGATGTGACCCGCCAAAAGTTGCATGAAAAAAATGTCATCGCCTCGGAAGAAAAATTCAGAACACTGTTCGAAGCCACCGGCGAAGGGGTCATCCTGCTCGGCAAGGATGGCATCATGGATTGCAATGAAAAAGCCGTGGAACTGTTTGGTTGCTGCGATCGGGACGATCTGATGCAACATCAGATCCAAGACTTTTGGCCAGTGCTTCAACCAGGAGGAGGGAGTTCCAGAAAGTTGGCTGAAGTGTGGCGTGATCAGGCCTTCGCCGAAGGATCGGTTTCCTATGAGTGGGTCTATCGACGTATCCAGGACGCGAGTGAATTTCCCGCCGAAGTGCTGCTCAATGCCCTGGCCATTGAAGGTCAACCCGCCCTGCAAATCGTCGTGCGGGACATCACCGCCCGCAAGGAGATGGAGACCCAGATTCATGCCGCCAAGGATGCGGCAGAAGCCGCAGCGCGAGCCAAAAGCGACTTCCTGGCCAACATGAGCCATGAAATTCGCACGCCCATGAATGCCATCATCGGCCTGAGCCACCTGTGCCTGCAAACCCCCCTGAGTACCAGGCAAAAAGATTATATTCGCAAAGTCCACAATTCAGCCACCTCGTTGCTGCGGATCATCAACGACATTCTGGATTTTTCCAAGATCGAGGCCGGTCGTCTCGATATGGAATGCATCGACTTTACCCTGGAAGAGGTGTTGGGCAATCTGGCCTCCATGATCTCCCTGAAAGCACAGGAGAAACATCTGGAATTTCTCATGGAGACCGCCGTGGACATTCCGCCGAGCCTGTTGGGGGATCCGTTACGGCTGGGGCAGATTCTGATCAACCTGACCAACAATGCCATCAAATTTACAGAGCAGGGCGAAGTTGCCATTACCACCGAAATCATTGAACGCGGCGAGGATTTTGTCCGGCTCCAGTTTACCATTCGGGACAGCGGCATTGGCATGACCCGGGAGCAGATCGGCAAGCTGTTTCAGGCCTTCAGTCAGGCAGATACCTCCACAACCCGCAAGTTTGGTGGTACCGGTCTCGGCCTGGCAATCTCCAAGCGTTTGATTGAAATGATGAACGGCAGTATTCGGGTGGAAAGTGAACCGGGATCCGGTTCTCGCTTCTTTTTCGACGTGCGCCTGGGTATCGGCAACCGCTCCATGGAAAAGACGCTCATTCCCACCACCGATCTGCGCGGCATGAAGGTTCTGGCCGTCGATGACAATGAAAGTGCCCGCAACATCATGGCAGATTATCTGACCTCTTTCACATTCAAGGTGACCAGGGCCGTCCATGGCAAAGATGCCATGGTCGCCGTGCAAGAGGCCGAAATGGTCGGTGAACCTTTCGAACTGGTCATCATGGACTACATGATGCCGGAAATGGATGGCATCACCACCATCGCCAAGATACGTCACGAGTTGGGGGTACACAAACAACCGGTGATCATCATGGCCACGGCGTATGGCGAGGAGAGCGTGGTCAAACGGGCCATGCAGGAAGCGGAGGTGGATGGTTTCCTGGTCAAACCCATCAACCAGAGTCTGCTTTTTGAAGCCATCATGGACGCTTTTGGCAAGAGCAAACCGGAAGGAAGAAAAGATGTTGCTCCTGCGGGTGAAGGACGGGAATTCTGGAGTGCGCTTTCCGGGGCCAAAATCCTGCTGGCTGAGGACAACGAAATCAATCAACAGGTGGCCCGCGAACTTCTCGAACAGGCCAATATGACCGTCGTCGTGGTGGAAAATGGCAAACAGGCCGTGGATCGGGTGCGTCAGGAATCCTTTGATGGCGTACTCATGGACGTGCAAATGCCGGTCATGGACGGTCTGAGAGCAGCGCGTGAGATTCGCCAGGATCCGCAGTTTGCCACTCTGCCCATTCTGGCCATGACCGCCAACGCCATGTCCGGCGATCGTGACTTGTGCATGGAGGCCGGCATGCAGGATCATATTGCCAAGCCGGTGGATCCAGGAAAGATGTTCGCCACCATTGCCCGGTGGATCAAACCCGCTGTTCCAAAACCTCTGCCACTGCACCCGGAAACCAAAGAACAATCTTCTTCCCTGCACGTCGAACACGCAAGGCCGTTGCTCTCTTCCGGGCCACCAAATATGTCGGAAGGGTTGCCGAACGTTCCTGGCATCGATACCCGGGCCGGACTCAAGCGGATGGGAGGCAACGTCAAAGCCTATCTGGCTCTGCTTGCCAAATTTCGTATCAACCAGGGCCGGGTCGGGGGTGCCATTCGCTCTTCCATGGCAAACCAGGACATGCCAACCACAGAGCGGCTGGCTCACACTCTGAAAGGCGTTGCGGCCACCATCGGTGCCGAGGCCTTGCAGAGGCAGGCTGAAATCCTGGAGTCCGCCATCAAGAACGGTGACACCGCCATCGATATGGAGCAGGTGCTGACCAAGGTCGAGGCAGAACTCGACCGGGTCTGTACCACCATCGATCAGTCCCTGCCCAAAACACAATCCGCAGGGAATCGTTCAGTCGCTCAGGCGGGTGAGATGACGGACTTGATCCTGGAGCAACGGGACATGCTCTGCCGTGAAGCAGCACGGCAATTGGCTTTCTTTGATGCCGCCGTCGAAAACACCTTGGCAACTTTGCAGGGTTTGCCCATGTCCGGGGAGTTGGCCGATCGGGTCGGAAAAATTGCGGAAATGGTCGAACACTATGATTTTGAAGGGGCAGCCACCGAGCTGGCCCAGTGTGCCAGTCGTTTGGGTATTTCTCTGGATTCTCATTGATGCAGGCCAATGCCCGCCATGGCCTGGGCAAGTTTGTCCTTGTTGATCGGTTTCATGATGAAACCGACGTGGATCATGTCGGCACGTTGCCGCATTTTTTCCTGGACGTTGGCCGTGACCAGGTATATCCGCATGTTCTTGTCCAGGTCCTGCAATTTGATTGCCAGATCAATACCGTTCATGCCGGGCATGTTGAAATCAATCAGGGCCAGATCGACGGTTTGCGCACTGGCCAGAGCCACGCCTTCCGGTCCATCCTTGGCTTCAAGGATACTCCAGTCGGGAAATGATTGACCAAATACGTTTTTCATCATCATGCGGGCCAGGCTGCTGTCGTCCACCACCAATGCCGTTTTTTTATTCATGGATTCCTCCTGATTTCTGGACTTCTGCCTCGACCGCCCTGGCCACTCTGTTGGATTCTGTCTGTACTTGTTGGAAAACAGACTTGGCATTGCCGAGATTTTTTTCTTTTCCCATGCGTTCCAATTGTCCGACGAGTTCTGCGAGTGTCACTGCACCCAGTTGCGCACACTGGGACTTCAGGGAGTGGGCTGCCTGATACACCATATCTGGATCGGCTGTGTCAATTCCGTTCTGGATGGTACAGGTTCGTTCGGAAAGGCTCTTCAGGAAAATACGCATGACCTCCACGGCACGTCCAGGAAATATACTCAGAGATTCATAGAGTAGTTTCAGGAAATTTTGATCCAGCACGTTGTCGGCGTCGGCGTCGGCACGTGGTGGGTTTTTTGGGTGCATTTTCGTATGGGGTGCTGAAACCGGGGCGTTTTGTTTGTCAGGCAGCCATTTGCGCAACATCTCTTCCAGGGTTGTCACCCGGATGGGTTTGGAAAGATGATCATTCATGCCGGCCTGGAGGCATTGTCCCCGATCTTCGAGCATGGCATTGGCGGTCATGGCAATGATGGGTATCGGGGATTGATGGGTTGCTGCTTCCCTTTGCCGAATGCGTCGGGTGGCCTCCAGGCCATCCATCTCGGGCATCTGCATATCCATGAAGATCAGATCGTAGTCGGTCTTGGCATGTTTTTCCAAGGCCTCGATGCCGTGGATGGCCGTTTCCACCTGGAGACCGAACCGGGTCAGCAACCCCTTGGCCACCTCCTGGTTGATGATGTTGTCCTCAACCAGCAGAATACGTCCCTGCAATCGTGTGGTCTTGGCAGATTGCTTGTCCCGGAGTGTGGATGATCCTGTGGGGGATGCCGGAATTTCGGACCTTTGGCCAGGTCGCAGGGGAAGATGAAATTGAAAGGTGCTTCCTTGGCCGGGGGTGCTGTGCAGCTCAATTTCCCCACCCATGGCGGTGACCAGTTTTTTGCAGATGGCCAGACCCAGACCGGTTCCGCCATGTTTGCGTGTCGTCGAACTGTCCACTTGGATGAAAGAGTTGAACAGGTGGGCCTGTCGTTCCAGGGGAATGCCGATTCCGGTATCTTTGACTTGAAACAGAATGCGATCCGATATGGTCGTGCCCTCAGGGGGCAGGGGGCTTTTTTCATGGGCAACCCGGATGGTCACCTGACCTTTTTCGGTAAATTTAATGGCATTGCTGCTCAGGTTGAGCAAAATCTGGCGCAACCGGGTGGGGTCTCCGATCACCGCTCCGGGCAACTGTGGATCCACGGTGACGATCAACTCCAGGCCCTTGTTGCGGGCCGCATCCTCCTGGATTCCGGCTATATCCGCCACAGTCTGGTTGAGAGAAAATTCAATCTCCTCCAGTTCCAGATGTCCGGCCTCGATTTTTGAATAATCCAGTATGTCGTTGATGACGGTCAGTTGCAGTTCCGCCGAGCGGTTGGCGGTTGCCAGGTATTGGCGTTGTTCCGCAGTCAGTTGGGTATTGCCCAGCAGTTGCAGCATTCCCAGGACACCGTTCATGGGGGTGCGAATTTCGTGGGACATGTTGGCCAGAAAGTCGCTCTTGGCCTGGCTGGCAGCGGCGGCCTTTTCAGCCATTTCCTTCGCAATTTCAACTGTATGGAGCAGTCTGTCGTTCAGGTCCTTGAGTTCCCGCTGCTGCTTTTCCAGCATGCGGTTTTGGATGAGAGAATTTTCGTAGGTGGACAAAAACAGATTGAGAATGCGTCGCCGGTCCGCCGTGACGACATGGCGCTGGCCGGAAAAATCAATGGTCAGCGGCGGAGCAGCCTGATAATCACGAATCCGGTTGACTTCCGGAAAATCGAGAAAATACCGTACCCGCTCCAAAAGAAATTGATCATCGTAAGGTTTGGTGACGTACCCATCGGCCCAGGCGTCCAGACCGCGCATGACATCGTTCGGGTCGGCCAGGTTGGTCAACAACAAAACAGGAACATGTTGCAGGTCAGGATTTTTTTTGATGGCCTCACACAGTTGAAAGCCATCCATGACCGGCATGGTGATGTCGCTGATCACCAGATTGCCGGGGTTTTCCAGCAGCATGTGCAGGGCCTGTTGGCCATTGCCGGCCCGGCGAATCACATGGTTATCGGTTGCCAGGAGATATTCGAGACGCAGGGCCTGGGTCAGGCTGTCTTCGACAATCAGGATATTTCCAGGCATGTCTGGTTACTCACGGGGTGTCGGCGGGGTGTGCTTCAGAAAATTTTCAGGCATATTTGGTCATCTTTTGGGTGTCAGCAGGGCGTTGAGGGTGGTAATGATCTGTTCCGGAGGGAGGACCAGGCGGGCAGCACCGATCTTGACAGCTTCCCCCGGCATGCCAAACACCAGGGAACTCTCCTGGTCCTGGGCAATGGTCAGGGCACCCTGGTCACGCATCAGTTTCAGGGTATCGGCACCGTCTTTTCCCATACCGGTCAGAAGAACACCCACGGCCCGCTGCCGATAAGATGTGGCAAGAGAACGAAACAAATGGGAAACCGAAGGTCGCAGCCCGTATTTGGGGGGGGTCAGTCCATCCAGGACCACGACACCGCCCTGAATTGAGATGTGGTGTTGATCCGGGGCAAAGTATACCACCCCAGGCTCCAGAATGTCCCCGTCCGCAGCAATGCGTACCGGACGGGTCAATTCGTTTTGCAGCCAATCCGTCATGGCGGAAAGAAATCCATCGGCAATATGCTGCACAATGACAATGGGAACCGTCAAATTTTTATCCAGACCACCCAGAATGGTTTTGATCACCGGGGGACCTCCCGTGGAAGTACCCATGGCCAGGATATCAAAACTGCCCTGATGCCAGGTACCCTGGCTGGATATTTCGGCAGCCAGGGAGATGGGGAGCAGGGATGCGTGATGGCCTTGCGTACCGAGCGTACCGACTGGTTTGCCAGGTGCAGCATCCCGAACCTCGGGACGACGGCGAATGACCCGCACTTCGGCCATGGCCTTGACCAGACGGATAAACCGGGAGGAAAGCTTCTGAAAATTGGGGGAGCCGGGACCCTGGGGCTTGGGCAGGGCAGTCACGGCCCCGGCATCGATGGCTCGCAATGAGTTGACGGCCTCTTCCGATTGCCAGGCGGCGCTGCAGATGACAATCGGGAGTGGATGAATTTCCAGAATGCGTTTGGTGGCCTCATAACCGTTCATGCCGGGCATGTTGATGTCCATGACGACAATGTTCGGTGAGGAGCGTTTCACCATGGAGATGGCTTCCAGGCCGTTGGCGGCGACCCCGGCGATCACAATGCCCGGGTCCGTCTCCAGAATACCGCGCAGCAGTTCACGGCTGGTCAGGGAGTCATCAACAATCAACACACGGATCATGAAAGTACGCCAATAAGGGAAGGCCGGTTGCAGACGGTATCCTGAAGGAAATGAAGGTCAAGCCAATCTTGCCACGATTTCGAGCAGGTTTCCCTGTTCAAAATTGCCCTTGACGATATATGCATTGGCCCCGGCGGCAACCCCCCGCTCCCGATCCTCGCGGGAGGAAAGGCTGGTGACCAGAATGACAGGAAGCGAGGCAAGGTTGGCATCGGCACGAATTGTTTCAGTCAATTCAAAACCATTCATGCGGGGCATCTCGACATCGGAGACGACCAGATCCACGTCCGATGTCTTCAGGATGGTGACGGCATCCAGTCCGTCCACAGCGGTCTGCACCGTATAGCTGGCGGCTTCCAGAATGTTTTTCAGCAACATTCGGGAAGTCAGGGAATCTTCGACCACCAGGATGGATTTTCTGGTGGATCCGGTTTTATCCGTGTTGTCGGTGGCCATGACGGGCAGGACGTTGCTCCGGGCATCGGCAGCGGAGTTGAGCAGGTCATGCACATTCAGGATCGGGACTACCTGCCCCGACCCCAGAATGGTGGCCCCGGTCAGATGCCGTACATGCTGAAGTTGGCTGCCCAGGCTTTTGACCAGGACTTCCTGTTCGCCAAGAAGATCATCAATCCGGAAACCAACCCGTCTTTCGCCCATGGCGAGTACGGCCACCAGTATTTTATCGTCCTTGCCGGTTTCGGGAGATGCAACCGCATTGCCCATAACCCGGTCCAGATCGACCAGGGACAGGGGGATTCCTTTGCAGGAGATGGTTGCCCGATTTTCCAGCATTTTGATTTCGTCACGGGTGATGCGCATGACCAGATCCACTTGGGTGCTGGGAATGACGAACAGGTGTCGTCCCGAACGAATCAATACCCCCCGGAACGTGGCCAGGGAGATGGGCAACCGGATATGAATGGCCAGACCTTTTCCCGGTTGATTGGCCATTTCCAGATTGCCTCCAAGTTTTTCCACCCGCTCCTTGACAATGGCCATGCCCAAACCCCGACCGGACAGGTCGGTGATGATCGATGCCGAACTGATTCCGGAGTGAAAAATCAACTCCATGGTTTGCTCATCGGCCAGACGTTGTGCATCATCCCGCGCCAGCAGGCCATTTTGAATGGCACTCTCCTTGATGCGGGAGAGGGGAATTCCCTGCCCATCGTCGATGACCCGGATTTCAATCTTGTCGCTTTCAATCTGCACAACATCCAGGCGAACGGTTCCTTGCCGAGGTTTTGCCCGACGCAGGCGTTCCGATGGTTGCTCGATGCCGTGATCAATCGCATTACGAATCATGTGGGTCAGGGGGTCTTTCATCTCCTCCAGAATACGTCGATCCACTTCCACATCGCCGCCACTGAGATGCAGTTCGACCTCCTTTCCCTGGGCATGGGCAATTTCACGGACCATGCGCGGAAACAAATCCAGCAGAGTGGCACTTGGCAGCATGAGCATCTGCTTGACGATCTCAATCATTTCGTCAACCATCCGATCCAGAATCCGCTGATGCTGGTCCATGTTTTTGGCCAGGGTCTTGATGTCCCGGTTTTCGGTCTGAATATACTCCTGGTTCCAGGCGAGAAATTTTCCAATCTCTTGGATTTCCAGAAGATTTGTTTGTGAATTGCCACCACTCCCGGGCACCCTGCCGCCTGTCTCTGTGGATCCTCCGCTCCGCTTGCGCAATGACCTCCAGAAAGGGTTGGCGGCTCCCCATTTCTGATGCCAGAGTTCAATGGTTTGTTCGCGCTGTCTCAATTCGGAAAGATGCTGGTGACCGGCCAGCTTCAGGGTGATCAACTCCACGGTTCGCAGCAGCAATTGATCGAGTTTGTCCGTCGCTATGCGGACGGTATTGGCCATTTGTGGCGGATGGACAACAATTCCTGGCGCGTGTTCCACCGGTTCCGGTTCTGGTTGTGGCGGATGGACAATAA